>CAJXUU010000243.1 GCA_913061325.1 uncultured Saprospirales bacterium
CACTATCCTCTTCGTCGGCAGCGTCAGATGTGTATAAGAGACAGAATCTAGACAGCACCAAAATAGAGAATGATATCACTTATGCTGTGTACAAACCTACTGAAGGAATACAGATTGTAGCTTTTGATAAAATAGGCGGCCTAATAAAACCAATCTCATTGTTTTCGTTTATTATCAGTATAACTGGACTACTCCTTTTTCTAATCTCTTTAATAAATACAAAATTTAAATTTTTACCACAGGAATTAAATATTCAGTTTTATCGATCGTCTTCACTTAGAACTAAGATCCAGCTTGCTATTATAATGTTGATCGTATTTTCTTTCCTTATTATAGGAATTATGACGGCATTCTATTTCAATAGTGTTCTTGAAAATTACAATAATAACAATCAAAAATCGGATGTCACCTCTATCAGGAACGACATAAGAAATAGTATAGAAGGTGTTGAGAATAACTTATTAGCGAGTTCAACAGTGCAAGCCAAAATTGACGAAATGGCACATGTACATGATAAAAACTTAGCCTTTTTTGATGGTCAAGGCAAAATTCTAGAATCAAGCTTTACCAATCCACAGATAGCGAGAGTTCCTTTTGATATTGTACGTGGGTTTTCAGTACCAGGAAGTTCCACTCCAAATAACAGAATTCAACTCGATAAAAATAAATACACAATTGAGTTTCTCCCAGTGTATTACAAAAGTCAGAAAAACCCATATGGCTACTTAGGCATCTCATATAAACCAGTTAACAATTCGAGCAGGAGTATTAGAGATTTCCTTAGTACGATTTTGAATGTCTACGTATTTCTTTTTTTAATCGCTGGAGCATTGGCAATAGCTATTGGAAATTCTATCACAAAGCCATTGGCAATTCTGTCTAAAAAATTAAAAGAATTTAAGTTAGGTAAAACTAATAAAGTTCTTGACTGGGATACTAAAGACGAAATTGGAAACTTGATCAACGAATACAATTTACTTACAGAGAAACTTGATGAAAGTGTAAATATTTTAGCTAGAACAGAAAGAGATATTGCTTGGAGAGAAATGGCTAAGCAGGTGGCTCATGAAATCAAGAACCCTCTTACTCCAATGAAACTAAGTATACAGTATTTAGAAAAAGCTGTAAAATCAAATCCTGAAGCTGCCACAAAAATGATAGAGAGAGTCTCTGCAACACTTATAGAGCAAATCAATAACCTAAACCAGATAGCAAACGAATTTTCAAATTTTGCTACTATGCCAAAGGCAACTAATGAAAAAATAATTATCAATGAAATAGTTGAAGCTATCCATGATCTTTTCAGAAAAAGAGAAGATATGGATATTCAGATGACGGAACCCATAGATGACCTCTTCGTATTTGCCGATAGAAACCATTTAGTGCGAATTCTTAACAATATTGTCAAGAATGCAATCCAATCTATACCAACCGATAAAAAAGGTATAATCAAAATGTCTCTTATTAAAATTGGTGACATAGCCATTGTATCTGTAAAAGATAATGGATCAGGTATACCTGATCATATGAAAGACAAAGTATTCACACCAAACTTCACAACTAAGAGTTCAGGAACTGGTTTAGGGTTAGCCATATCAGCAAACATGATAGAATCTTTCAATGGAAGAATCTATTTTAAAACTGAAGTAGGCGTTGGTACAGAGTTCTTTGTTGAAATTCCATTGATGCGTCTCACAGACAACTATCCCGAACAACAAAATCGAGTAACGTTAGATTAGATTATAATTCTTTCTATCTAAATTTTACTTATTGATTAAATTAAACTGAAAGCCGTCTTTTAGTGTTAACCATATATACTAAATTTGTATTATAAATAGAAAATAGCAATGTCATCAGCTTTAATATATACGTTAACAATCATATTTACTGCAATTGGAATGGAGTTCGTGGCGTTTTTAAGTCACAAATATCTTATGCACGGATGGCTATGGTCATGGCATGAGGATCACCACAATCCTAAAATGGTAGAGGGCTTTTTTGAGAAAAATGATTTATTTTTTCTTGTGTTTGCTATCCCAAGCATGGCTTGCTACTTCTTAGGTTCATTTATGCCCGAATTAAGAATCCTCTTTTTTATAGGAATTGGTATCAGTATATATGGGTTGATTTACTTCTTGATCCATGATGTATATATTCATAAACGATTTAAATGGTTTAGGCAATTGGATTCCAAGTATAGTCGAGCTATACTTCGTGCGCATGGTGACCACCATTCCATTGTAAAAAAACATGGAGCATCCTCTTTTGGACTTCTTGCTGTAAATAATAAGTACTTCAAGAAAAGATCTGAGTGGAAAAATGTATAAGCACACTCTTGTTTTATGTTTTTATTGATCCAATAAACATAAAATGAAAAATGGCATCCCTGTTTCCAGAGATGCCAAAGCTTTCGTTTGATATTGATAGTCGGCTGAGACTTAATTTTCTTTATTTACCTAATGCTTTCAACATAGTTTCGCCAATTTCTGCTGGAGATTGAACAACATGAATACCGTGTTCCCCCATGATTCTCATCTTCGCCTCAGCTGTGTCATCTTCACCACCTACAATAGCACCAGCGTGCCCCATAGTTCTTCCAGCTGGAGCTGTTTGACCTGCGATAAATCCAACAACAGGCTTTTTATTCCCAGTTGAGCTGATATACTCTGAAGCTAATGCTTCATAGTTACCACCTATCTCGCCAATCATTACAATAGCATCCGTTTCAGGGTCTTCCATAAGTAATTTTACTGCTTCTCTAGTTGGAGTGCCTACGATAGGATCTCCACCAATTCCGATTGCCGTTGAAATACCTAGACCCGCTTTAACAATTTGATCCGCAGCTTCATAAGTTAATGTTCCTGACTTTGATACGATTCCTATTCTGCCTTTCTTAAAAACAAAACCTGGCATGATACCTACTTTTGCCTCATCTGGAGTAATTACTCCAGGACAATTAGGACCTATTAGCGTACAATCAAATTTTTCGATATAGGCTTTCACCTTAACCATATCTTGCACTGGGATACCTTCAGTAATACAGATTATTACTTTGATGCCCGCTTCTGCTGCCTCCATAATAGCATCACCTGCAAATCTTGGTGGCACAAATATGATACTTGTATCAGCATCCGCTTTTTGTACAGCTTCATCTACTGAATTAAAAACTGGCTTTCCAAGATGCTCTTGTCCTCCTTTTCCTGGAGTCACTCCACCCACAACATTAGTTCCATAATCAATCATTTGACCAGCGTGGAAACCACCTTCTTTACCAGTAAAACCCTGAACTATGATTTTTGAGTCTTTATTGACTAATACACTCATTTTTTAGATTTTTCAATTACAATTACATCTTCGTTATCCCTATGCATAAGATATTTTTCCCTTGCATATTTCTCTTTGTTTTCTTCGATATCCTTTTTTTCGATTCTAGCTTGTACGATTTTTTTCTCGTAGTCAGCTTTTGCCGTTTCTAATTTATCGATACTTTTTCCAAGCTTATAATTTGCAGGAAAGCTATTTTTATCAAAAAATAACATCCAACACAAAAACGCAACTGATACAATTATGTATTTATTAAACAATTGTGCTTTCGAAAAAGTAAAATAACCGCCAAAAAAGGATGATTGTAGTTTCTTCTTACCCATATCAACATGTTTTTCCTTATTTATGATGTTGTTGAGACCAATCTTCAACATCAATTGAAAGTCAAATATAACAATTAGTTGTTATTTGTTTGAGTAATGCAAATTTCTAGTTTTTACTAAATGATACTTCTAGAATTAAACAACCAACTTACATCAATTAACCAAGGAGAGATCTACCAGGGTATACCGCAGTAGAGCCTAATTCTTCTTCAATTCTCAATAATTGATTATACTTAGCTACTCTATCACTTCTTGAAGCAGAACCAGTTTTGATTTGACCGCAATTTAATGCGACAGCTAAATCAGCAATAGTAGTATCTTCTGTTTCTCCAGACCTATGACTCATTACACTTGTAAATGAATTTCTAGTAGCTAGATTTACAGAGTCAATTGTTTCAGATAGAGATCCTATTTGATTTACTTTTATTAAAATAGAATTTGCTGCACCAAGATCTATTCCTTTCTGAAGTCTAACTGAATTAGTAACGAATAAATCATCTCCTACTAATTGAGTCTTAGAGCCTAATTTTTTGTTCAAATTTACCCAACCATCCCAATCATCTTCATCAAGTCCGTCTTCTATTGAAAATATAGGATATTTGTTTACCCAATCAGCCCAATAATCAACCATTTCTCCACTAGTCAATTTCTCGCCTGCAGATTTATGAAAATGATACACTTTTTCTTCAGCATTATAAAACTCAGAAGCGGCAGCATCCATTGCTATCATAACTTCTTCTCCTGGTTTGTATCCAGCTTTTTCTATTGATTGAAGTACTATTTCAATCGCTTCGTGATTAGACTTTATGTTCGGTGCAAATCCTCCTTCATCACCTACATTTGTAGAATAGTTTTTAGATTTCAACACCTGCTTAAGATTATGGAAAATTTCCACTCCCATTCTCATACCATCACTAAATGTATCCGCTCCTAAAGGGACTATCATAAATTCCTGAAAGTCAATGCTATTATCAGCATGACTGCCTCCATTTAAGATATTCATCATAGGCACAGGCATAACGTGTGCGTTTACACCACCTATATATCTATAAAGGGACTGACCAGCTTCCTGTGCAGCAGCTTTCGCTACGGCTAAAGAAACGCCAAGAATAGCATTTGCTCCTAATTTTGATTTATTTTCAGTTCCATCAAGTTCGAGCATGATATCATCTATATCTCTCTGATCAGAAACCTCCTCTCCTATCAATGCATCTCTGATTATATCATCTACATTGTTACATGCATTTAATACTCCTTTTCCTAAAAATCTTCCTTCATCTTCATCTCTTAACTCAACAGCTTCATACTTACCAGTAGAAGCACCAGAAGGCACTGCCGCTCTTCCAATAAATCCTTCTTCTGTTAAAACTTCAACTTCTACAGTTGGATTCCCTCTTGAATCAAGAATCTCTCGTGCGATAACATCAATAATCTCACTCATAATCTTATATGTTTTTTGCCTTTAGGAAAATAAGGCTGGTATAAATTAACAGTTAAAAATTACTATTATCCTAAAATAGTAATCTTTGTATATAGCTTATTATTTCTTAAGCAATTGTATAAAATCATCAAACAAATATCTTGAATCATGTGGTCCAGGTGAAGATTCAGGGTGATATTGGACTGAGAAAGCATCCTTTCCCCTCACTCTAATACCTTCTATAGTGCCATCGTTAAGATTTTGATGAGTTATTTCTATTTTGTCAAGATTATCGTTTACGTCTTTCGGACTGACACCAAAACCATGGTTTTGGCTAGTAATTTCACATTTTCCAGTAAGTAGATTTTTTACTGGGTGGTTTATTCCTCGATGTCCGTGATGCATTTTATATGTTGGAATTCCATTTGCTAGCGCGAGAATCTGGTGCCCTAGACAAATACCAAAAATTGGTTTGTCATCTTTAAGCAAATCTTTTACAGTTTCTATAGCATAACCCATAGCCGCAGGATCTCCTGGCCCATTAGATAAAAAATATCCGTCAGGATTATATGCACGAATCTCCTCGGCTGAAGATTTAGCTGGAAATACTTTTAATGAACATTTTCTCTCAACGAAACAATCAAGGATATTCTTTTTAGTCCCAAAATCAAGAACAGCTACTTTAAACCCCTCATTTTGCTTACCATATTCATAGCTTGCATTAGTACTAACTTTAGAAGCTAGTTCAAGACCATCCATTGAAGGAACTTTGTTTAGTTTGACCTTTAATGATTTAATATCAAAATCAACAGATGAGATAATACAATTCATTGCTCCTTTATCTCTTATATGCCTTACCAGAGATCTAGTATCAACATCATAGATTCCAACAATATCTTCTTTTTCAAAATAATCTTGAATATCAGAATCGGCAGTTAAGCGTGAATACTCATTAGTGAAATTTTTACAAACCAATCCTGCAATTTGTACTCTTTCAGATTCAGCATCATTTTGAGTAGTGCCATAATTACCAATATGTGCATTTGTAGTAAGCATTATCTGACCAAAATAACTAGGATCAGTAAAGACTTCCTGATAACCCGTCATTGACGTATTAAAACAAATTTCACCTGTTGCTTCTCCAGCTGCTCCAGCTGCTTTACCTTCGTAAAAGGTTCCATCTTCTAAAAGTAAAACCGCCTTATTTGCCTGTGGATTGTGTACCATGAATTGTCTTTTTAAATATGCTCGCAAATATAGTAAAATGATTTAATGTGATGATTCCAATTAAAATAATACTAGCTTTATTTTACACTAAATATTCACTTTAAGCTAACATCTTGAAATACCTACTGTAAATTAAAAATTAACTATTCAATAAACGAGTATAAATCTATTTATAGAAGGAGTACTTCTATCCGTTATCATTAGAATCAGTAAACAAAACCATTAAAAAACAAAGGGCAACACTTGTATAAGTGCTGCCCTTTAATATATCTATAATATATAATATATTATTCTTCTTCATTACTAGTATCTGAAGCAGGAGCAACAGATTTTTTACCACCTCTTCTACTTCTTTTGCCACCAGTCTTCCCAGCTGTAGTAGAACCACCAGTTGTATACTCTGTATTATAATCTACTAACTCGACTATAGCCATTTCTGCAGAATCACTTTTTCTAGCTCCAGTTCTTACTATTCTAAGATATCCACCTGGTCTGTCAGCAATCTTTCCAGCTACTTCATTAAAAAGCTCTTTTACTGCTTCTTTATGCATTAAACTAGAGAATACTAACCTTCTTGAATGAGTAGTATTGCTTTTAGATTTTGTAATTACTGGTTCAACAAAAACTCTCAATGCTTTAGCTTTTGCTAATGTTGTAGAGATTCTTTTATGAATAATCAAAGAAACTGACAATGCTCTCAATGTTGCATCTCTATGTCCCTTCTTTCTCTTTAAATGATTAAATTTCTTTCCGTGTCTCATCTTAAATATGATTTACGTTTTGTCACGCTACTGTTACCAATTTCAGCCTTTAGGTTCCTTACAGTAGTGTTAACAAATATGTTATATAATATCCCAATTAAATGGAGCTGAACGAATAAAGTTTCTCTATTAATTAGTCTTCATCTAACTTGTACTTAGACAAATCCATTCCGAATGTAAGTCCCTTATTTTGAAGTAACTCTTCAATCTCAACTAAAGATTTCTTACCAAAGTTTCTAAATTTCAATAATTCGTGCGTATCGTATCTTACCATTTCTCCTAATGAATTAATCTTAGCAGCTTTAAGACAGTTATATGCTCTTACTGAAAGATCAAGATCCTCAAGAGAAGTCTTAAGAAGCTTTCTCATATGTAAAATATGTTCATCAACGATATTCTCTTCTCTTGAAGCTGAATCATTGAAAGTAATATTTTCATCAGTTATCAACATTAAGTGTTGAATCAAAATTCTAGATGCTTCTTTCACAGCCTCCTCTGGATGAATAGTGCCATCGGTTTTAACTTCGATTGTCAACTTCTCGTAATCCGTTCTTTGACCAACCCTTGTATTTTCGATTTTATAAGCAACCTTTTTAATTGGTGTATAAATCGCATCTACAGGTACAACACCAATTGGTGCATCTTTTGGTAAGTTTTCTTCAGCTGGAACATAACCTCTACCTTTAGTTACTGTAAACTCAATTTCTAAGTTAACAGAAGGCTCCATCTGACAAATCAATAGATCAGGATTCATTACTTTGAATACATTAGTACTAGCTTCAATATCACCAGCTCTAAATTCATCCTTACCAGTTATTGTTAAGTAGATTTTTTCCTCAGTATTGTTTTCATCAACAATCATTGGCTTTAATCTAACTTGCTTCAAATTAAGTATGATATCAACAACATCCTGCACAACACCTTGGATCGTTGAAAATTCATGATCTACACCAGCTATTCTTACAGCTGATATAGCATATCCTTCTAATGAAGACAATAAAACTCTTCTCAATGAATTACCGATAGTTTGGCCAAACCCTGGCTCTAATGGCTTAAATTCAAAAGTCCCATCAAATTCATTAGCTTTCTGCAATAAAATTTTATCAGGCTTTTGAAAATTTAGAATGCTCATTCAGTCTTATTTTTATTATGAAAAGGAAAAAATAGAAATAGACCATCGTATTAGATGGCCATTTCAATTTATTACTTAGAGTATAATTCTACGATCAACTGTTCATTGATCTTTTCAGGAATTTTGTCTCTTTCAGGATAAGCTAGGAATTTACCTTCCATCCTATCAGTATTCCACTCTAACCATCCCCAGTTTCTTACATCTGATTTAGATTTAACTGAGTTATCGATTACGTCTAGATTTCTACTTTTACCTCTTACAGATACAACATCTCCAGGTTTAAGTAACATTGAAGGTACATTTGTAATTACACCATTTACCATGATGTGCTTATGAGATACCAATTGTCTAGCTCCTCTTCTTGTAGGAGCAATTCCTAACCTAAATACAGTATTATCCAATCTTCCTTCCAAATACTGAAGTAAGATTTCACCTGTCACACCACTTTTTCTACTTGCTTTTTTAAACAAATTTCTAAACTGACGCTCCAACATACCTGTCTCTTATACACATCTCCGAGCCCACGAGACAGGCAGAAATCTCG
>CAJXUU010000244.1 GCA_913061325.1 uncultured Saprospirales bacterium
GATGATTGTGATGTAAATCAACCTTGTGGAGGAACTATCGATCTAATACATAATGTTGCAGATCAAATACTTTCTGTAGATGTGACCGAGGTAGATTGCCCAGAAGGTGTAAGCTACTTATGGTCTAGCGGCGCTACTACAGCTTCGATTCCTTATGTAAATGAGTCAATTTCTTATAGTGTTACTGTGACATGTGCTACAGGCTGTCAATATGTAGCCCTCAGTGGAGGAAGTAATGATGATTGTATACTAGGAGGCCTTTGCCCAGGAACTTCTTGTTTTGGTCTAGCATACTATGATCAGAACTGTAATTGCATTGATGTAGATCCTGAATATTCATTTACAACAAATTTTGCAGTCACAGGAGGTGATTATTCTAATGGTACAGGACAAGTGACAGTGACAATGACCATTGACGAAGACATATGTGATGGTGAAGTGCCTGAATTTTCATGGAATAGTGGACAAGATACCCCCTCAATTGTTATTACCAATTTAGAAGCAACCTATGTGGTTACAGTTTCTTGCGGTGGATGTTCATTTACAGCTTACTATAATCTAGATGCTCAAGATTGTGTAATTGGAGCACCTTGCGTTGACGGAGACAACTGCACCGTTTGGGATACATATGATTCAGAATGTAACTGTGTAGGAATGGTCATAGGAACGGTGGATTGCGATGACGGACCATGTATACCTGGAACACAATGTGATGACGGAGATCCATGTACTTATTTTGATGTTTCATATGGTGATTTTTGTTGTATAGGATTCCATTTATTAGATGTAGATGGTAATGTAATCATCGATTGTACTAATGATCCATGTATTATAGGAGCTGTATGTAATGACGGTGACCCATGTACTACAAATGACGAATATGATGCAGATTGCAATTGTAAAGGAGATGTAATAATTGATGATAATACTGGTCTTCCGATCACTGATTGTGATGAGGATGACTGCAAACAAGAAGCTATCATAAACGTGTCCTCTACTTCTGTGTATAATGAAGTGTCACTTACAGCTAGTCTATCAGATTGTGAGTTTGATGTTTCTTATGAATGGAGCAATGGGAGCACAACCCAAAACATAGTGGTGACTACTCAGACAGGAACATATAGTGTAATTATCACATGTGGAGAATGTATTTATACAGCGTATTATAATACCAATGGGTGTTTGGTTGGACTGGCATGTAATGATGGGTTAGATTGTACGGAAAATGATCAGATACAAGAAAATTGTGAATGTGAGGGAACACCTATTTTGGATATGGAAATTAGTTTCACAATAGTAGAGGTTAAGGAGGAGTTGTGTAATCAAGAAGTATGTTTATCTAACCTCTATGTGAGTAATAATTTCTACTTTCAAGAATTTATAGTCGAACTACCCACTGGTGAAATATTCAAACTTAATAAAGGACTTAATAGTGAAGGGTTTGATTTTCCTTATTGTTTGACATATAGTGGACTTCAAGTTCCAACTCCGATTGCAACATGTGAAGGACTTCCACCCATGTCTCAGCTCATAGCTGATATTAATGCTTGGCTCGATGGAAATGGGACAGCTAGTATAGCTATAGGCACACCTATGGATGACTGTATCTATTCAATACAAATCACCGGTAGCAGCATTTCTTTTATCAATTATTCTGGTTATACTGACCTCATACCTTCTGTTGTGTATAATTTCACTGAAGAAATTCCATGTGAACCAGGCGATGTAATAGGGTTTAATGTGATAGTAGAATACGAATGTCCAATAGACCCAAATAATACTGATGCTATAGAAGTCATTACATGGAGCAATGGAGATCAAGGAGAATCTACTTATGTTGCTACAGCTAATAATAATATCTGTCTTGAAGTCTCTGTAACCTGTGCTAGTGGATGTACTTATACGGCTGAGTATGGAGATGATAATTGTAATTGTGAATTAGGCGCTTTTGGTACGCCATGTAATGATGGTGATATCTGTACGATCAACGATGCAGTAACTATAGATTGTGACTGTGTAGGTGATTTGCTTGCAGATAGCGATTATGATGGTATATGCGACCTCCTGGATGAATGTCCGGGTGCTGATGACAGTGTAGATCTTGATGAGGATGGCATTCCAGATTTCTGTGATCCTGTTGTGGATTGTGGTGCCTTGGGAGTTACAATACTTTCAGCGACTTCTAGTGAGGTACTAACTTATTGTACATTCCTGAATGATCCTATTTTTAAACTTCCGGCTCTAGATGAAGATGAACTTCCAGTTGAAGGACAAGAATATTTACTAGAAGAATTATGGTTAGATGCATTTGTATATAATGGGGCATTTGGACCTGTGGTAATTGATAATAATATAGAAGGGTTTAATTTCCCTTACATCATTAAAAAAGGATCGGATACACCTATACCTGATGTGTTTTTCACTGATATGGTTGCGTACTTAGGGTCTGACATCACTTTTGGAACATCTACGGAAGAAAATAATGATATAGATGCTTGCATTCCGAAGATTCAGACGATCGAGGAAGATGGTACCATTACTTACACAGATGATCCGATACCAGGCGTACTCATACATGCTTCTGCAATTGCGCCAATAAGACCAATCAGCTTACAATTTTCTTGGGGAGAGGATAATAACATTGTTTCTAAACCCTTTGCCTATTTCGGCGATACGAATAACCAATTTCCAACTACATTATCTACGTCTGTTGATGCAGATTGTGGGAATAGTCTAACATATCTATGGAGCACAGGAGAAACTACTTCTTCGATAAATATAGCTTCTCCAAGTGGTACTTACACAGTAACAGTAACTTGTGGTACTTGTGATGAAACAGCTGTATACAATCCTAATGGATGTCAGGTAGGTGATCCTTGTGAAATTACAGATGTTTGCGATATTAAACATTTCGGTACAATAGATCCATTTTGCAACTGTCTTGTATTGGATGATATTATAATAGAAGATACAGATGGTGATGGGATACCTGATGATTGTGATGATTGTGACCCAGAGTTTACGCAAGAAGGTAGTGATGGAGGGCAAGTATGCTGTGAAAATCCTCCTTCATTGATATATAATGATCAACCCGTTAAAAAAACTATCAATAATTTCTGCATCAAGTTTTCTGAGAGCTTAGTAGAAAATCTGAGTTTTTATATGGAAGATGGAACTTGGATTTTTCTTGATGAGTCTAAAAACTTTGATGAGGGATTGGGTAGTTCTGTAGGTAATTTCTTCCATTTTCCATATTGTACAGAGAACAATTGTGAATATTTTGGTGAAGATCTAGATAATTCCAATCTTGATGTTCCTTATAACCTTAAGAATATCAAGAGTTTGGCGTATGATTTAGCTAAATGGGCTTCCTTCAATGGATATAAAATGAAGCCGTCAACCTATCAAAATGATAATGATTGCGGATGTACCCCAGAAGAGGGGAAATATTTCTTTTATATCGATGAAGCAGAAATAGACATAGAGCAGAACGTTTCTTTTATGACATCAATTGGATCTAAAAATTTTGTGGGATGTAAGGATATTATAGATGGAGGTTACACCGTCAAATTTGATGATTATAATGGTTGCAGTGTAACAAGCATCATAATAAATCATTATAACAACGGAGTATACAGCGAAATAGAGGATATTGGATTGGACTTAGACTTATCTGAATATCTATTTGGTCCTGTGCCTCACATGGGTGTTGGATTTAGAGCGACCATTACTTGCTCTACTGGGTGTGTATATGTAATAGAGACTCCTAATGCAGACTGTATAGTGGGGGATACATGTGATATTCCTTACCCTTGTGCTGAGACTTCTTTTATAGGTTATGATGATGAAGATTGTAGATGCCTCACAGAAGGAAATAATGACGATGATCAAGATGGTGTTTGTAATGATGATGATGAATGTGAGGGGTATGATGATAATTTAGATTCTGATGGGGATGGTAAACCAGATGATTGTGATACAGAATGTGATATTGAATTATGTACATTTACTGCCTTAGTTCCGGATGGTGATTGCACAAGTAGTAATCCCTGTAAAGAGATTGTAAATATTTCTGTTACGCTTCCTTCAAATGAAGATTTAGACTTAAACAAGGAGCCTTATTTTCATTTTCCGTATACTCTAGCTGCAGGCCCTAGTTGTTCTGGTGAGGGTGAGGATCAACTTATCGCAGACCTGAAAGCCTGGTTTTATTCTAATGGCTATAAATTCAAAGAGATAAAAGTAGAAAATGCTGAAATTATTATTTCTAATTCAGAAGTGTTTATTAAAGGTTTAGATAACGAATGTGGAGATAATATAGAATTTGGCGTTCTATGTTTACCAGCATTTTGTGATTTTAAAGTTGTTTTTTCTAATGATTTCACGATAAATGAGTGTGTGTTTTTATATGATATAACTATTGAAGTAAATGGAATTGAGAAATCAATAAAAGAAGATTTTCCGTCTTTGGATTTTCCGTATTGTATAGCAATACCTCCTTTTGAAGGTGAAGCATGTAATGACAACTGTAGATTTTTTGGCAAATTAGAAGATGATTTAGAAGATGCACTTGGTCAAGACGCTTATGTTGCATGGGATGGAAGCCCAGATGTAGGTTTTGAAATAACTATTTTTCAAACGACAATAAAGTTTGTAGATATAGAATTAGACTCAGGAAGAAAGAATTTTGAGCCGATCAACTGTACTAAGCCTTGCGACGACGGCTGGCCCTGCACCATCAATGACCAATTCGACGAAAACTGCAACTGTATAGGTACATTCGTTGATTCTGATAATGATTCAGTATGCGATGCAGAAGACGTATGTAAAGGATATCCTGATTACATGGATACTAATAATGATGGTACACCTGATGGCTGTGAAACTACGATTACAATCCCATGTTATGATATTGTTAATGGCGAAGAAGTGCAAACGGATATACCATTCTGTCAATATCTAAATAATATACTGCACACTGATAATGATAATATTGGTAAAATCCAGATGAATAACTTGATCGCTGTTCAGGAAATGATAAAAGAAAAGTTTGATAACATCGACAATCCGCTTGATTATTTGCCCTTCCCTGAATTATTATATCAAATAGAGAATAACATAGATTGTGATGGAGATGGAATTGCAAATATTCTTGATCCATGTCCATGTACAAAAGCCATTGAAATTGGAAGTACAGAAGAACCTGAACATAAATGGGGAACACATGATGGTACGGATTGTATTCTTGATAATTGCGAGAATAATAAATGTGAAGAATGTAAAGGCGAATATAAAGAAGCCTACCTCAAGGAACGTCACATGCTACTCAATACTTTCTTGTTTACTATAATTGAAGGTACCTCGAGCTATGAACAGTCTATTTTATTTGCTACGAATACTGTGTATATCACTTCAGCTTGTGCATATGATGATGAATTTATATATAAGAATGACCTCAATCTTATCATTTCCGATGTCGACGACAACGGCCACATATTTGATGCTAATTCTGGTTGTTACGTCTACTTCGATATTGATTGTGAAGGAAACTGTCTTGTTAACTTTGCTACTGACCTTAGTGGGAACTCAGAATGTGAAGATGTAGAGATCGTAGGTGAGATATGTACGACCTCATTAGCCTATACTTCCGAAGAAGTAGATGAAAATGGAGAAACTGTAATTGTAAGTGATCCTGGTTACTTCTATGTCCAGTGCCCACCGGCTCCACCCGAAGGAGATGATCCATATGATGTATGTGACCTTTGGGAGATAGTAGCCAACCCTGAATATGACCCTGATAACCCAGAAGGTGCAGATCCATGTATCTGCCAACAACAAATGAATGCGAATGGCGATCCAGCAACCGCTCAAGATTCTGATGGAGATGGTGTATGCGATATTCTAGATCAATGTGCTCCTGCTGTAGATGAGGATGGAAACATGATATTAAATCCTGCGGAGCCAGGCTACATTCCTTTCCAAGATGACGAAAACGATAACGGTGTACCCGATTGTCTAGAAGGCTGTGCAGATAACCTAGAAGAATTCATCAAAGAAGGATATGCAATACCCACTGGCCCTGGTGATGTATGTGATGATCATGATGCATGTACTTATGATGATGTTATTACTGAGGATTGTGCATGTTTAGGTGTATATATAGATTCTGATGATGATGGCGTGTATGATTGTGAGGATTGTGACCTTGGGGATGGTGAGATCCAAAATGTAGCTCTAGTGATAAACGGAGTAGTCCAAGAAGATGAAGATGGAAACACTATCATGGTAGATAAAGTAATTTATGGATTTGGCCAAACCACTGTATTTGTTGATTATATAGGCAATGAAACTGATGAAGGAGCTGATGGTGCACGTACATTGATAAACTGTGATGTATGTCCAGGTATACCAGACGGGGACCCATTAGATATTGGAGGTCAGTATGAAGGGGATCTACCGATGGATTATAATGATAATGGGTTGCCGGATTGTATTGATCCGCCGTTTAAGCCTTTGTGTCCTTACGATTTTGAAATATCAGCGGATGGTTTAGGTTTAATATTACGGTTTGATACAGATGAGATGGATGAAGAGGATTATCCTGAGCCTATTAGTTTTCAAGGGTTGTCAGAAGGTGATGGGGAAATTATCTATCATGATTATTTGACAGTAGACTTTGCTAGGGAGGTAGTTATTGAAGAAGAAGATGAGAATGGTGATAGCTTTGAAAAAACAATAACTGAAGTATATTACACTATTCCATACACACAATTTGAAAGTGGAGAGTTTGACCAGGCTACTATCATTTATTCTGATCATCAAACTTGTGTAATTACAAATAGTGATATTGTTCCATTACCATGTCCAAAAGCTGTAAGTATCATTGCTGGGAAAATTACTTTTGAACAATCTGATTTAGGAGCATTTGACTTGAATGAACTCATTGGAAACTACACGATAATTAGCGGAGATGAACAATTTACTTTTTCTCCAAATATTGAAAATGGATTTGAGATTACAATTAATACAGTTAAAGTCAAGGTGAATCCAGAATTGATTAGTGCATTCTCGGATCCATTCTCAGGTACAATTATTTTGCCTTCAGGATTAGAATGTGAGTTCTTTGTAAATAGTGAAGGCGAATCCGAACCAGAAGTTTGTAATGTAACTATCGATAACGTTAATATTGAATTGACTATAGGAACACCATGTGATGACTATGACGAATGTACGCATCATGACAAATGGAATGCTAACTGTGAATGTGAAGGAGAAGATAAACCAGATACTGATTCTGACGGATTCTGCGATGCGATTGATCCTTGTCCTGAAGATCCTAATGAAATGCCGACAGTTGACATTACAGGAGAAGGTGAAATAAATCATTTAGATATAAATGATTGCCCTTGCCCTGATTTGCTTATCTCCAGCAGTGTCGAAGATAATCCCTCATTGGAAAATGGAGGAGATTTTGTTCTGTATTTAGAAGGTGATCTATCAGAATATACTAGCATTACTTTTACAGTTGATGATTTAAGCAATCCAACTATATCAGGTGACTTATCTATCTCTAACCCGATAATAATACCTAACCTGACGCCTGGATTTAATTATACAATCAAAATAGAAGCATTCTGCGGACAAAATGTAGCGGGAAGTTTAACCTATGAAGTCTTAGTGCCTTTTTCAGATAATCCGATGGTTTGTGGAGTAAATCTTGACATGGTTGATCTTACTTCGCTTGCTCTTCTTCCTAGTTTAGCTAAAGGTGAAGAGTTCACAGCTTCAGACTTTAGAGTCAATGTCAGGGCAGTACAAGGCTCAAATGGTGTGTTCTCTGGAGAAGGATATATCTCAGCTCCTTATTTTAATATGGCCCGTCTAAATGTCAAATTTGACAATATTACGCTGAGTGCAAGTAGACAACTTATTGATGGGTACGTGTATGTCTCAGGCATTGGGCTTGCTATTTTTGGAGATGACTTTAGTGATGCTATTAATGGTGAGTTAGATGGGATAATAAATACACTCGAAACGGGAAGTGAACTTCTTGATGAAATAATTAGTGTCCTTGAAGAAATAGAGAATTATCTAAACTCCTTAGGTGATTTTGTGACAGAAGAGAACCTTGAGTGTTATTTAACTAATAAAGCAATTCTAGATGACCTTATGGAGAAATATGAGAATGAAGATCCCGAGGTGTCAGAAGATGATTTGAAGGGTGCTATTGCAGAACTGAAAAAATGCTTCAATGATGCTGATGGTGATATCATTGCTGGTATATTAAAGCTTATCAGTTTGATGGAGTATTCTATAGAAACTCTTAGTGCAGAATGTGATACAGATTTGCTAATTGGTGAATTAGAAAATAATATCAATTACTCTACTACGGATTCAGAAGATATGATTGCTAATATGTTTGATTATTATTCTGAATTGGCAAATAGTGCAAACCCATTACCATCATCTGATATATCGGGAATAGAATTTAGTGATCAAAGTCAGCAGATTGAAATTGATTTTAATGCAATAGAGGATGGCTCCAATATATTTGCATACTACGAGAAAGAAAGGGAAATATTCTTATGTCATGTTATCGATGTTCTCAATACAGAAAACATATTCAATAAAGAAGACCCAAATTATGACGCATCAGTTGCTTCGATTTATATGGATAATATCTGT
>CAJXUU010000245.1 GCA_913061325.1 uncultured Saprospirales bacterium
TCTGCCTGTCTCGTGGGCTCGGAGATGTGTATAAGAGACAGCAATCAAATAGATGATAATAACCTATTGAATTAATTTATATATTAATATTATTTATAATACAAAGAAAAACATTTTTTTGGTAATGATGTGTAATTACGGAGGGAAAATAAAGAATATATTGATTACGATAATTAAAGGTAAAAAAAAAAGAGAAATTGCTTTCTCTCTTTTTTTTTCTAGGTCTAAGTTTATTTCAAATATGCTATCTTAATCTCTTCATAGCTAGGCAATTTTTTCTTGTGCCATTTGTATTCAATCTTACCATTATCCCATAATACGATACCTGGATTAGATCTTACGATTGTCTTTAATAAGATATCATCCGCAGTGTAATAATCAGCTTCAATTCCTGTTTCCGCTGCAAAATCATCTGCCATTGCTTTGTCCGCTCCTCCAAATACAATACTCACTAAATGACCGTCCTTTTTAGCTTTTTCTAGTAATGGCTTGATTTTATTCACATACTCAGCTTTCCATTCTTCATCCCAGATATAGTCTACGACTTCCTTTTCCACAGACTTGATCTCACCTATACTTCTTACAACTTGGGGCAACTCTACTCCAGCTACCAATACAGTATCTGTTACGAAAATGGTATCCTGAACAGTTATTTTCGACACTTTAGGCATACCATAAGTTTTATGTGAAACGATCATAAAGTTTTGACCTGCTTCAGGATCGAGATAATCATATGTCACCTCATGTCCCTCATAATCCTTGATATCAAAATCACTGATCTTAGTTGCTTTTAATGCTGGTTTAGTTTTTATTTGCTCTAGCACTTTCCAGCCTTTATCTTTTGCATAATTGGTACTCAACCCTGCATAATATTCTGCAGTTGGAATCGTAACCACTTCTTTTGTGTTCGCATTTTCAAGAGTCCAATCTGTAATCTGTACACTTGCTGCGGCGTTTTCTTCCGCTTCTCTAATTGAAGCTACATCTGCATCAATTCTGAAAGGTCTGAAATCTTCATGTGGTAAATCCCAAATATAATTACTGAAACAGTAAATCAATAGACCCACTGTAGACAATCCAATTATAGCTAATTGTACTTTATTAGAAAACCATTGGTGCATGTCTTTATGCTTGAACACAAAGTAAACAGCTGGAAATAATAAGGCAATATCCTTGAAAAAACTGACTTTAGGTTCTAGCTTCAAGAAATCACCGAAACATCCACAATCGGTCACTTTCATGTTATTTGCATTGTATTCCGCCCATGAACCAAAACTAAAGAAGTTTGCACCATCTGGCACATATCCAGTCAAGTAAGTAAAACCTGTCAAAAAAGTAAAGAATGCTACTAAGCCAAAAAACATCCAGCTTGTCAATTTACTCTTCATTCCCATAATGAGCATAAGACCTAGAATAATCTCAAAGACTATCATTAATACAGAAAAGCCAACCGAATAGTTACTTAACCATGGAAATATAGGTGCAATAAACCCAAACCAAGTAGGTTCGAATGTATAAGAAAATTCACTAAAATACTGCTCTAACTTATAGGCTGTACCAAGGGGATCAACCGCTTTCACAAGTCCAGAAAACACAAATAGCGCTCCGGTGTAATTTTGTAAAAAGGTTATTAACCAAGACTTATGTCCTCCTTTAAAAAAGAAGGTTGTAATGGCTGTTAATATTATTGCTGCGATGCCTACTCCGATGAGTAAGCCTGATAATGTGATTGACATTGTTATGATTGTTTTTCTTCGTCTATTAATATCATTGCAAAAACTGCATAATTGATCATATCTAGATAATTGGCATCTAGACCTTCTGAGATGATAGTTTTACCATCATTCCTTTCTATTTTCTTTACTCTCAATAATTTCATAAGGATGAGATCTGTTATACTGCTCACTCTCATATCTCTCCAAGCCTCGCCATAGTCATGATTTTTGCTCGCCATTAGGTCTTTAGCTACTTTTATATAATGAGCGTATAACTCATCTACTTGATCAACTGGCATTTCTAATTCTGAAAGATCGGTATGCTCTAATTGTATAAGTGCCATCACACTATAGTTGATAATTCCTACAAATTCTAAATCAATGGGGTCATCTACCTTGGCATGACCTTTTTCTTGTATACTGCGTATTCTTGAAGCTTTGATAAAAAGCTGATCTGTCAGACTAGATGGTCGAAGGATTCTCCAAGCTGTACCGTAATCTTTTGTCTTTTTAATAAATATATCTTTCGCGAGATCAGTCGCTTTTTGATATTGTTGAAGTGTTTTTTCCACTTAGTTTTTTTTCCTATGTTTCGAATACAAATCTATGAACTATAGATCAGTTTTTGGCTAATAAGTTGTTAAACTAATAGAACAACTATTAAACGATATGTTAACCGATTTTTACAGGCTTTGTTTCTACCCTTCTTAGCTTACCATTGTAGTTATTATCCTTATAAATCTCGTTGCCATCCATAATGAGAGACTTATCAAATAGTTTTGCTTCGAATTCTTGTGGTTTGATCTCATCGCTATTATCGATCAACAAGAGTAATCCACTATCAAGATCAAAGGTATAGATACCCGCACCATAATCTTGATCATAATACCCATACGAATAGGTTTGATCTTCATTGAAATCAATCCACATTCCAGCTAATTGACCGGGCTTTGTCATTGTCTTCCCAGTGAATATAAATTCATATTCCCATAAATCCTTATCAAGTATAATATATGCTTTCTTCTCTGTCTGCTTATATCTATGATCTATGATCACTTTTGCTTCCCGTTTCATATCAGGAACTTGGCTCGCCTTTACTTTTCCCATATTTTTCACGATATCCAGAAGGGAATTATCTTTAGTAATTACAGTCGTTTCTGGCTTAATACGCTCAGTAGAAGTACTTGCGTTTGATGTCGATTTATCTTGTTTACAGCTTGATGCAAATACTGTAATTGAAATCAATAATATAAGAGAAAGAATATTTTTCATTAATAGATACTTATGTTTGTGGAATACTACCAAGGCGCAAATATAATGCTTGAAGACTTTTTATCATATATAGTTGAAGAATTATCAATAAAGAAGGCAGAAAAACTGCTTTTAGCTGTCAGTGGCGGGGTTGATTCTATGGTAATGCTTGATTTATTTCACAAATCAGGGTTTTATCTTGAAGTGGCACATGTCAATCATTCTACTCGAAATGGACAATCTGATAAAGATGCTGAGTTTGTAAAAGAAGCCTGTCATAAATTAAATGTGCCATGCTATATCAAAGTACTCGATTATGATTCACTATCAAAAGGTAATTTCCAATCTAATGCACGAGATGCACGGTATTCATTTTTTGAATCTATCCTACAGGAAAAACAGATAGACTATCTTGCAACTGCCCACCATATGGATGATCGGTGGGAAACTTTCGTTATGAATCTCAATCGAAAATCTGGGATTTCGGGACTAACAAGTCTAAAACCGAGAGTTGGCAGTATAATAAGACCTTTATTGTGTTTTGAGAAGCAAGAGATCCAAGAATACGCAATCCAAAATAATATAGCTTTTGTAGAAGACGCATCTAATGACACGGATAATTATACAAGAAATAAGGTCCGACATCATTTGACCAAAGCAGCAGTTGATATATTCCCAGATTTTGTAAAAAATGCAAATCAGTCCATTAATAACTTGGAGAAATCCTATAACCTCATTGATAGTCTTATTATTTCTGGAGGATTTATAGATTATTCTATTCTTGATAAAATTATTGATCTAGAGAAAATAAAAAGCGTTGACGCCTCATCAGAACTTCTTTATCATATTATCTCACCTCTTGGATTCACTCTTTCTGATACTAAGGATATTTTATCTACAGAATCAACGGGATCCATGTTCTATTCAGCTACACATGAAGCTTTGTATGATCGTGGCAGGATGATCATCCGGACCAAGAAAGAAAAAATAGAGAATTCGGTTTTTATAGATAAAGAAGGTAAATATGAGCTTCAAGATGGCAGGTCTATACTTTTCAATAACGGTGAAGAATCAAGCATAAAAGACACTTTAGAATTCTCATACCCAATTAAGGAAACGGACTCAGTTATTCTCAGATCCATAAAACCCGGAGACAAATACAAGCCTTCTCATATGAATGGTAAAACAAAAACGCTCAAAAAATTATTGAGTGATCTTAAAGTTGATAGATTTACCAAAGAAAGTATCTTGGTTCTTGAAATCAATGGAGAAATTAAAAAAATCATAGGAGTAAAAGATTCTAAATTTTGACAACCCCTCCGCAAGCGGGTGGAATATTTGCCAAAATTTCCCCAACCTAAAGATCGAAAATAGGATCTTTTTGGCATAAGGCTTTTTTTTATAAAAACATCTATTTCATGACTCCAACACAAGCATCGGAGAATTTAAAGAATAAATAAATAGTAATGGCAACAATATCTAAAGACACATTCCAATTCTTAAAAGACATAAGAAAGAACAATAATCGAGAATGGTTTACTGAGAACAAGCCTAAGTATCTGTTGGCGCAAGACAATACCAAGACCTTTGCTGCTGAACTAGCTGAGCTGATGGCTGGTCATGATAATATAGAAGGAGCAAAGGTTTTTAGAATATATAGAGACGTGAGATTTTCAAAAGATAAAACTCCATACAAGACTAACATGGGCGTTGGCTTCGCAAGAGCTACGGATGCACTTCGTGGAGGCATGTATTTGAATATTGAACCAGGTAACACATTTGCAGGTGGTGGATTTTGGAATCCGAACGGACCAGATCTCAAAAGAATAAGAAACGAATTTACGGTAAATGCTGGAGAATTCAGAGACATACTAGCATCTGATGAGTTTGTAAAGTATTTCGGAGTGCTAAAAGGAGAATCTCTAAAAACAGCTCCAAGAGGATTTGCAAAAGATCATCCAGATGTAGATCTCTTAAGAATGAAGCAATTTTTGATTGGTCGAGACTTCACTGATAAGGAAGCGTTATCTAAAGATTTTGTCTCTCAGGTAAATGATACATTTAGAGCGATGAGACCGTTCTTCAATTTCATGAGTGATGTCTTAACCACAAATGAGAATGGAGAGAGTTTGATATAAAGGGTCTATGCTGTTTTGTGTGCAGTTAATGACTGTAGTAATCTATTAAGTTCAAACGTTTGTTAATGAACACGATTAGAATTATAGATTTGTAGAGACTGCAAGACTAGGTGAAAAATACTTGTAGGTACATTTTAATCAGTTATGTAGAAATTCCAAAAAATAGACAAAAGCCAAGGTGCTTGCAATTCATTGCGAGTTGCAAAAAACTTTGCGCTAGCAAAATCAAAATAGAGAAGTAATACCATATCTGTTTGGATATGTAACTTTAGATTCATTGAGAATTAATTTAAGTTTAAGGCAGAAAACACAGGCTTAGCCATAGTCAAGGAATGAAACAATAATAAAGTTACATTCTTCTGCTTGATCTTTTTCCCCTCTTCTGCGTTAAAAAGCCTCGCCTATGCGATGCATCGCCTACGTTTTTTGCCTTGGAGAATGAATAAATATCAGAACATAAAAACGTACTTTATTAATGCATCATTCCTAAGGCGAGTATTTCTAACGATGAAATTAGAGTAATCATTATGAATATATGTGAAAATTCCAGACAGAAATGGTATAACACGTTGAAAGCACTAAAAGTACTTAAGCTCAAATTACTATAAACACATAATCCTCAGTATTCAACATAGCGCCGACACACAACAACTATTCATTAACCTCACTATTCGTCTTTACCTTTATCGTTGCACCATTCTCGTTTTGCACATCAGAACTACTACCAGTGTTGTTCAATAATTTCACGTTATCCATTGTGATTTTACCTGAATTGGAATTATTGAAGACACCATTTCCAGTTGTTTGTGCTATATTATTTCTAATCGTTACATCTTTAAGAATCAGGAATTCCGAGTTATATATGCCTCCACCTTTTTGATGTTCGATCCACCATTAGCATTTCCACTTTCTATAATCAGCGCTTCTATACTTGCAGAATCAATAGTTGATGTAGCGGTAACTACATTATAAATATTATCAGCAACATCATCCGCCGTTCCTATATCTCCTGATAATATTGTAGGATATAGATTGACATTTTGATCTCCAAACAAAGGATTCCCTCCACTTTGAAATTCACCAATTAATGTAACATTAGACCTAATTCTGTAACTGGTTGTTCCATCACCATATTCTCCTAGATCGAACAGATATTTTGGGTCGTATCCATTGCTTCCACTTCCAAAGCTAGCTCTGCTCAACGGTGGCAACCATAAGTGGGTAATACCAGCGTCTCCCAATTCCACAGCTTTAGCAGACATGGTATCAGCCCAAGTATTTCCATCTGACGTTTTTGGATAATCCCAGTACCAGCCTTGCATGAGTACGTCTTGAGCAAATGAGACAGTAGAAAAAAAAATAAAAAAAGTAAAACTAGAATATTTCAAATTGTTTGGTATTTATTCAATCAGAAAATAACTGTTGAATGCTTTGGCTATGAGAATGTAGAGGATTTAGTATAGTGTTATAATCTACATTTAATTAAAAATCTAATTTTATAATTTCGCCTAACTCTTTTTTTAGTGATGGTTTCATGTAGATATAACTATATCTGCCATTATATGAGGATTGCAGGTATATTTTTTTTTCAGCCTTAGCTTTGTTTAAGTTATCGAAAATAAATTTCATCATAGATGCATCACCACCTCTTCTAATATTATGTTCCAATCCTAAATATCTAAAGTAAATTCGATCTTCTTCACGGTTATAATAGAATTCTTCTCCAGAGAAGTCTTCACCAAAGAAATCATAGAGTATTGGAAAAGCATCTTCAAATTTATTATTTTCATCATTAAACTTTGGTTTATAGCTTTTCTTTCTGGTTCCGCTGCTGTTAACAACAATATTAATATTTGGAATATATTGCAGAAGTGAATGACTCTCATGTGTTAAATTTTGATATATATTAGACTTAATCATTTCAAAATCCGTGTTACTTAGCTCAAATTCGGACAAATTTGTTTTAACAAAACCAACGAACTCATCTTTCTCACTAGTTCTCCACCAATGCTCATCAAATACAATACTAAAAGCACGTAAGTTAATTTGGTTTTCTTTGTAGTAACTTGATGGGTGATATGGAAAACTTACCCCTGTAAACTTTCCTGAATCTATATCTTCTTTTAATCCATAATTAAAAAACAATGCATCAATATCTATTTCAAGAAAAGGAAATATTTCAAGAATTTTAGAATATACATAAAGGTCTAATTCACCGAACCCGTTCATCGACAATATAGGTTCAAGACGGTATATATTTACACCTATAGGAGAATTATTATCTGTTTCAACTTGAATGACTACGTCAAGTAATATTTTATAAAATTTTAAATTCGCATAAGTCGTGTCCATATAGACAACATCATTTGACTGCTTAAGCACTTTGTTTCTTTTCCTATCAACTTGTTTTAATGAATTTAAATCAAAATTGTGTTTAGTTTTTCCATCAGAGATAATTACTAAGTTACTTTTTCTTGAAAGTTTAATCTGTTGACGAATGCCCTTACTTGCAATTTTGAAGAATGCACAAACCCTTTCATACAATGCATCATCACTCGAAATCATTGTTTCATCCAATCTTGATAAAACATTAGTTGCATCCAGTAAATCCACTAACGAATTCTTTCCATTAATAAAATCATTTACCAATACGTCTTTAGGATTGATAAGATAGCCTAATTTAATAAGGTTTTGTACTATTTGCCTTTTCCCCTTTTCCGATTCTATAAGGTCTTTAAGGGATGCTATGCATATAGCTTTATATCTCAGCCATTTCGGAACTTTAGCCCATTTTTCTTGATCCATTTTCAAGAGTCTCACCAAATTTGGAGTTAGTATATTTACCTCTTCAAACAGAATTATCAAAGAATCTCGATTCATTCTTGATATTCTATGTTTTCTTTTCATTCCAAAAGCAAGAATACTAGGAACATCGTAACTATTATCTTTATCGTATTCATAAATTTCTTTCCTGTCTAATGCTCCTAAATCAATTAACTTCTCAATAAGATCAACATTAGTCGATGTTCTAATATACTCTCCAAACTTCGAACGCTCTTCTTGAAACTCTATTTCGGCCTTAGCTTCAAGAATTCTTGTCGCTTGTCTTAGTTTAGTTAAATCTTCGTACCCAGCTGTATCTACTGAAAAAATATTGCGATCAGGAATATTTGGTGAAAATGATTTCATTCCTAAAGTCACTTTAACTCCAAATGATGGCTCATCAATAATTGTTCTGACAACGTGTCCTATGCTAGAAGGGTATGGATTTTGTCCTGTCAAGTCTTCATATTCTATATCTTTTGTAGTAATTACCGTAAATGTTTTACCTTCTACTATTATAGAATATTCTGTGCAAGTGAATCCTAATATTTTATCCTTCAATAATTTCCCCTCACTTATCTCTAAATTATCCTCTAAAGTAATAGCATAATCCAACTTTTGAGGTAAAACTTCTAATGAAAAAACAGGTCTAACCTCACTATCTGTGAATTCATACACCTTTCTATTTCCTAAGTCATAGACCTGTCTCTTATACACATCTCCGAGCCCACGAGACAGGCAGAAATCT
>CAJXUU010000246.1 GCA_913061325.1 uncultured Saprospirales bacterium
CTGCCTGTCTCGTGGGCTCGGAGATGTGTATAAGAGACAGCATAAAAACCACAGTATTGAAATCGGCTGGTGTTCCCGTGAAATCCCAAGTCAATGATTCCCATTCATTTGTGGTAGTCGTTGTCATATCCCTTTCTGTACTGCTACTTGCGCTTTCTAATTTGAATTTTACAACAGTTCCTGCAGGTGCTGAAGTGAAGACTTTCATCGTAATAGAATTGGATGAACTAAAGTCCAAGTTGTTAGCTAATTCAATCTTACTTCCGCTCCAGACTTGTCCACCATCTCTGATGATCTGAGCGACAGTTGCGCTTGTATTAATATCACCTGATTGTGGATTAGCTATAACTGTTGCTGTACCACCATCAAAGTCTATGAAGTCTGAAGTGGTTATGTCAGCTTCAAAATCAATGGGAAGTGACTGGCAAAATGAAAATGTAGAAGTAAGTAATGCAATAAATAGTAGTAGTATTTTCATAGGTAGGTTTTGTAAGTTCTTAATCTGTTTAATTGTAATTAATTAGCGATTTACGAATTTTATTTTAATTATACACGCCATTATTTCATGAGTTTAAAAACAATTAAATTTTTTTTAGAATCGTATTTGCGACGTTTAGTATTATTTCTTTTGTTTTTAAAAACAATCTATCTGTAAGTTCATTCTTATCGTAATATATTTGATCTGATTTTTTTATTAAAAAACACATATGAAACACATCTACTTAATTGCATTTATTTTTTCTTCTATTTTCTGTTTTAGCCAGGAATGGAAATCTATAGCTTCACTGCCAGATAATTTTAATACCGATCATTCTTTTGCATTTGGCATAGATGGAGTAGGCTATATTGTAGCAGGAAACAAAACGTCTGGTCCCACAGCTTCTTTTTATTCTTATGATCCAGACGCAGATGTGTGGACAAAGAAAGAAGATTTCCCAGGTACAGCTCGAGGATTTGCAATTGGAGAAGTATGGGACGGTAAAGCATATTTCGGTTTTGGTTTTGGAAGTGGAGTACGACTTGATGATTTTTGGGAATATGATCCAGCTACAGATGCTTGGACTCAACTAGCTAGTTGTGATTGTGATCCACGAATTCACCCAGCCATGGTAGCACTCAATGGAGAGATTTATCTTGGTCTTGGAGGGACAACAAACGGGAATTCTAATGATTGGTGGGTTTATAATATAGAAGATGATAATTGGGAAGAAAGAGAAAGATTTCCAGCTGATCCGAGGCATCATCCTTTTCAATTTACAGATGGTGAGTATGTATATGTAGGTTTTGGTCATGGTAGTGGCTTTATATCTAACCAATGGTATAGATACAATACGCTTGATGATACATGGATAGAAGTACAAAAACTACCAGCAGAGGGTAGAGTAGCGGGTACTCAATTGTCTTATAATGGATTAGGGCTAATTTTAAGTGGAGATGGAGATGACCATAGTAATATGGAGACTGGAGAATTTTGGATGTATGAACCTATATTTGATTTATGGACATCCCTCACTCCTCATCCAGGAGAATCTAGATGGGCTCCGGCCTCATTTATTCTTAATGATGAAGTGTATCTGTTAAATGGTGAGAGAGATGGATTCTATTATACAGATAACTATAAATTTGATCTAAGAACCTTGAATGAACCAATCTTAAGTTTGGCTTCAATCGATGCTGCCTTAGATTTTGCATATACAGATGATCAATGTAATGCTTCTAAATCTCGCAAGTTAATGGTAGCGACAAGAATACCATTTGAAGAAGATGTTATTTTGAGCTTAGTTGTTGATCAAACTTCTACCGCTGTTGAAGGCGAAGATTTTATCTTAAATATCAATGAGGCTACTTTATTAGCTGGAGAAAATATGGTTGAGTTTGATTTGACTCTATTGGATGATGCAGTCGTAAACGGAGATAAGGTTTTACAAATAAATCTTGTTACTGAGGTCGAAACAGGTGTGGATAACCTTGTGATAAATATAGTAGATAACGATATAGAGTTTGGAGCTGAATCGATAACAAGAGCAATTAATGTAGGAGAAGGAAGTCAGCAATCTATAGCTCCATTTGCTAGATATTATGAGAATGCTAGATCTCAAATGTTGTATAGAGCCGACATGCTTAAAATGGCAGGCTTAGGAGCGGGACCAGTAGAGAAAATAGCTTTTGATATAGTCAATTCGGCAGGTCAAAACTATTTGGATTTTACGATAAGTATTGCACATACTACTATTTCACAATTTAATGGAAATAGTGTTGGTGGTTTGCAGTTTGAAGAAGTGTATTCTGGAAATTATAATTCTGTGAATGGTATAAATGATATTGTATTTCAATCTCCATTTGATTATGATGGAGAAAGTAATCTCATTATTCAGACTTGTTTTGATAATAATAATTATACAAATGATGATGTTACTGCTTCTACTGACGTGGGATACAATAGTACAATTGTTGTGAGAGCCGATGGCGTTTTTGGATGCCCAAATAGCGGCGATATAGTGAGTACAACTGAACTCCCGAACTTAATAATATATAAAGATGGATTTTATCCCCTCTATGTTAATGTCAATAAAAAATTCCAATCAGAAATAAACGAAAACGAATCCATCTACTTTTCTACAAACGATAGTATCTATGCTATAATTGAAAACATAAATGGATTCGACCCATCGTGTTTTACGAGTGAGTTGTTGTCAAATACGGATGTGATTAATATAAGTGAGGATATAGAATGGATAGATAGAATTTATTGGATTGAAAATGAAGGGGGCTTACCAAATGATTATGAATTAACCTTATTAATGACAAATATTGAAGAAGTAAATTTTGATTCTGAAAACTTAGTTGGTTTATATACAAATGATGATATTGTAGCTGGTGAAGAACCTCAATGGGTAAATGTAGATGTAATATCTTCAGTTACTAATGAGGAGTTTGTAACTGTCAAATTTAGATACCAAGGTAATGGATATTATACTGTAGGGGGTATGGGTATTAGTACAAGTACAATCGAACAAGATTTTGATGTTACCTTTGATAGAGTGACAATCTATGATGCAATGGGTAGGATTGTGGCTACAGATACTAATGAAATAAATACATCAGGATTGCCTGTTGGTGTTTACATTAAGTCATACACTAATAAAGGGCAAATTGTAAGGTCAGTTAAAATTTTACCATAATAAAATTAATAAATACATTTTACTAAAAAGCCTATTGGATGATGCCAATAGGCTTTTTTAATTTTATTAATTCTATTTTAATTTATTATTAAAGGACAGATCAAATATCAAAATGCTCTAATATGTAATTGAGCTTTGATAAAAATAATTATCTTCGCAGCGAAATAAAGAAGATAAAACTGTATACGAGCGTAGAGAAAGCTAAAAACGCTCTGAAACATTTCTAACTGTTGACCCGATATCAATTAGATCCACTCACAATCACATTGTCAAGTCGAAGTTCTTTTGACTTATGGATTTATAATAATGATATCTATTCCTCAACACAGGTTAATGATCAGTATTTGTCAATTAACTAATCGTTTAATTAATTAACATTTATGGGAAATCAAATTCCTACAACTACTTCATTCAAATTGCCTGATGGCAAAGAAGTAACAATCGAGACTGGCAAATTAGCCACTCAAGCACATGGTTCAGTAGTAGTAAAAGTGGAAAACACTATGCTATTTTGTTCTGTAGTGTCTGCCTTCGAAGAAAGAGAAGGTCAATCATTCTTTCCTCTATCAGTAGATTACCAAGAGAAATTCGCAGCTGCGGGTAAGATTCCTGGTAACTTTTTCAGAAGAGAATCTAGATTATCTGACTACGAGATCTTGACATCAAGATTAGTAGACAGAGCAATCAGACCATTGTTCCCGAAAGGTTACATGATGGATACACAAGTAATCATCAACCTTATCTCAGGTGACGACAGAAATATGCCTGATGCTTATGCAGCATTAGCGGCATCTGCAGCACTTTCAGTATCAAATATTCCATTCTCGGAGCCTCTTTCAGAAGTAAGAGTAGCCAAGATTGATGGTGTATATAAAGTAAACCCAGAAAGAGCTGAAATCAAAGAAGCATCTTTAGAGATTATCGTTGCGGCCACTATGGACAATGTAATGATGGTAGAAGGTGAAGCTGATGAGTGTCAAGAATCTGAATTGATCGAAGCGATCAAAGTAGGACATGATGCGATCAAAGTTCAAATCCAAGCGCAATTGGATCTTGCTAAATTGGTAGGCGATAAAGCACTTATCAAAAGAGAAATCGCAGTAGCTGAAGAAAATGCTGAAGTTGAAGCATTAGTTTCTGAAAGAGCAAAAGATGCAATCTATGCAGTAGCAAAAGGTGCACACAATAAAGAAGATAGAAAAGATGGATTGAAAGCTGCTAAAACAGCTCTTAAGGAAGGTCTTCTTGCTGATAAAGGAGAAGAGTGGATGGAAGAGTTCGGTGGATTCATCGGTACTTACTTCGAGAAACTGAAGAAGTCAGTAATAAGAACTATGGTTCTAGAAGAAGGTGTAAGACTTGATGGTCGTAAGACTGACGAGGTAAGACCTATCTGGGGTGAGGTAGATTACCTTCCTGCAGCACACGGTTCTGCAATTTTCAACAGAGGAGAGACACAAGCACTTTGTTCTCTAACTTTAGGAAGTAAGACAGACACATTGATGATCGATACTGCATTGGATCATTACTTTGATAACTTCATTCTTCACTACAACTTCCCTGCATTTTCTGTAGGAGAAACTAAGCCAATGAGAGGGCCGGGTAGGAGAGAAGTAGGTCATGCTGCATTAGCAGGTAGATCTATAAGAAGAGTACTTCCAGATGAGAATCCATATACAATCAGAATCGTTTCTGATATCCTTGAATCTAACGGCTCATCATCTATGGCTACAGTTTGTGGTGGAACGATGGCATTGATGGATGCAGGTATCGAAATCAAGGCGCCAGTATCTGGTATCGCGATGGGTATGATTGCAGAAGGAGATCAGATTGCAATCCTTACCGATATTCTTGGAGACGAGGATGCATTAGGAGATATGGATTTCAAATTGACTGGAACAGCGAATGGTATCACTGGATGTCAAATGGATATCAAGATCGACGGACTTCCATATGAAACTTTAGAGGCAGCATTGACGCAAGCTAAAGTAGCTAGGGTTCATATATTAGGTGAGATGGCTAAAGCTATCCCTACTGTAAGAGAGGATCTTAAGCCACATGCTCCAAGAATGATCACATTGGTTATCGATAAAACATTCATCGGTGCAGTAATCGGACCTGGAGGAAAAATCATCCAAGAACTACAAGCTAGTACAGGGACAGTAATTAATATTGAAGAAGTAGATGATAAAGGTGTAGTGTCTATCTCTAGTAGTGATAAAGCGGCGATCGATGCTGCAAAAGCTGCCATTGATAAGATTACATTCATGCCTTCTGTAGGTGATGTATATGATGCAACAGTTGATTCAGTTATGCCATACGGCGTATTTGTGAAATTTAGCGGTAAGTCAGGACTACTTCACGTATCAGAGATTTCACATGAACGTATCAATGATGTAAGTACAGTATTCTCTGAAGGAGATGACGTGAAAGTTAAATTGATCGGAATTGATGAGAAGACTGGTAAAATGAGATTGAGTGCAAAAGCGCTTGTCCCAAGAGAGTCGTAATTGATGAATTGCATAAAAGCGATCTTATCTAATTAAGAGATAAGGTTTCTATAAAATATAAATCCCAGCACCTTAATTGATGTTGGGATTTTTTTTATTGAAAAGTATCTATAATCGTTTATTGACTTAAGTCGAAAAAAAACTATGGACAGTTTATTTTACTGGTTTTGATTTTTGTTCAAAATAGGGAATAGAAGAAAAAATCGATTTAACTACAAATAATATGAGAATATTTGGCTTTTAAACTATTAACAGCTAGCAGTTTAACACATAAAATTAGTTTTTTTGGTCCAAAATTGAATAAAGTCATATTGCTATCAAAAATAAAATTAGTTAAAATTAAGCACTGTTTTGGCCTTAATTAATTGATCTACAGATAGATATGTTGGCTTACCTTGTTTTTGTCATTTTTTAGAGAAAATATTTTTCGATTAATTATGCTTATTTGAAACATTTCATGTCGTATCTTCGTGTTACAATACGACGACGGGAAGCAATGTCGCTGAACGAGTCACTTAATATTTTATACATAATACAATGAATAACGGTACTGTTAAATTTTTTAATGAAGCAAAAGGCTTCGGATTTATTACTCCAGAAGATGGTGGAAAAGATGTTTTCGTTCACGTAAATGGTCTTAACGACGATATCAGAGAAGGAGACAAAGTAAGCTACGACGTAGAGGAAGGAAGAAAAGGACCAAACGCTGTCAACGTAAATGTTGTATAGTTGTAGGTTTTAGTTATAAATCTAAAGAGAGCCTGTCAATAGAAATATTGACAGGCTTTTTGTTTTTAACTTAATGGAGAGTATCCACTAGGAGGTACAGCAGACGCAAGCCTAAGCGGCACTCTTGTTGATTTCGATAAAAAAGATTTAATCTGATTTTACTTTTGGACTAAATTGAGTGATGTACTTAATTCAAATCCACACAATAAATGAAAAGAGGTTATTCAATTTAATTTGAATAACCTCTTTTACGATTAAAGCATTTCTACTATTTATGAAGTGTTCTACTTACAGTAAATTCTTAAATCTTGGTCTCTTAGGAGTAATGTCACCTAATCTCTCCTTTTTAGCTGCTTCATAAGCACTAAAGTTTCCTTCGAAAAATACGATATCACCTTCGTCTTCATACGCTAAAATATGTGTAGCTAGTCTATCAATAAACCATCTATCGTGACTAATCACCAATACACATCCTGCAAAATTTTCTATTGCTTCTTCAAGTGATCTTAATGTGTTGACATCAATATCATTTGTTGGTTCATCTAATAGGAGAACATTACCACCTTCTTTTAGTGTAATTGCTAAATGAAGTCTATTTCTTTCTCCTCCTGAGAGCACCTCTACTTTTTTCTGTTGATCACCACCAGCAAAATTGAATTTTGAGATGTATGCTCTTACATTCATTTCCTTTCCACCAACCTCAATGAAATCTTGACCTCCTCCAACTACTTCGAAAAGGGTCTTATCTGGTTTAAGGTCTTCATGACTTTGGTCAACGTAGGATAATTTTACTGTGTCGCCCACAGTAATTGAACCTGAATCAGGTTTTTCTTCACCCATTATCATTCTGAATAGGGTAGACTTACCGACGCCGTTAGGTCCTATTATTCCTACGATTGCATTTTTGGGAATTGAAAGTGATAAGTTATCTATCAGCACACGATTATCATATGACTTTGTGACGCCATCAATCTCAATGACTTTATCTCCAAGCCTTGGACCTTTAGGAATCACTAACTCTAGTCTTGCTTCTTTTTCTTTTACCTCTGCATTACTCATAGTATCGTAAGCATTTAGCCTAGCTTTACCTTTTGATTGCTTAGCCTTCTGAGCACTACGTACCCAATCTAATTCTCGCTTAAGTGCTTTTTGTCTTTTTGATTCTGCTTTTTCTTCATTGGCTAACCTATTAGATTTCTGTTCTAACCAAGAGCTATAATTGCCTTCCCATGGAATACCTTCCCCTCTATCAAGTTCGAGGATCCAACCAGCAACATTATCTAAGAAGTATCTATCGTGAGTTACAGCTATAACTGTCCCTGGAAATGATTTAAGAAATTGTTCTAACCAATGAACACTTTCTGCATCCAAGTGATTTGTAGGCTCATCCAATAATAGAATGTCTGGCTTACTGAGGAGTAATCGACACAAAGCTACACGTCTTCTTTCTCCACCAGAAAGCACCGATACTTTTGCATCATCTGGTGGTAGACGAAGGGAGTCCATTGCTACTTCCAATGTATGATCAAGATCCCAAGCATTTAGTTGATCCATCTTTTCCAAAAGCTCGCCTTGTTCATTGATGACTTTCATCATTTCATCGTCGCTCATTGGTTCAGCCAGTTTTAAAGATATAGCCTCATATGCATCTACTACTTTGGCTATCTCTGAAACTCCTTCACGAACTATTTCTTTAACTGTTTTGCTTTCATCGAGTTCGGGCTCTTGTGCTAGATATCCGATTTTGTATTCTTTGTCAAATGTTACTTTTCCTTGATAATTTTCATCAAGTCCTGCGATGATTTTTAATAGACTTGACTTACCAGATCCATTGAGGCCCAATACTCCTATTTTTGCACCATAGTAAAAGGAAAGCCATATATTTTTTAATACTGTTTTGCTTGGTGGGTACACTTTAGTGACTCCTTCCATTGCAAATATTACTTTTTTGTCGCTCATTTATTTTTGATATGTGTTAGCAATTTTAATATAGTGCCGAAATTATCAATCTTTTATCAAAGTATTCAATTCTATACTTTATTTTAATTTGATAGCGGATTGAGTTAGTTTTTAAATAAATTACCGATTGTAGGTAATGGATATTAACGAATTAGTTTTTCAGAATTATGTATTGAATTATATATTGATTTGGGTATGAATGTTTGTATTGTTTTGTCGTATTGCCACTATGTAGTATTAAGTCTGTCTCTTATACACATCTCCGAGCCCACGAGACAGGCAGAAATCT
>CAJXUU010000247.1 GCA_913061325.1 uncultured Saprospirales bacterium
TACACTATCCTCTTCGTCGGCAGCGTCAGATGTGTATAAGAGACAGGTATACAATAGAATCAATCAGCATTTTAAATGTCAGAAAAGAAACAAGGAACAGAACATAAAATCAAAGAAGCCGCGCGTAAGGTCTTCCTAGAAAAAGGATTTGCTGCTACCAAAACCAGAGATATTGCTGAAGCTGCAGATATTAATTTGGCTTTATTAAATTATTATTTCCGAAGCAAAAAGAAACTCTACGATATAATAATGGTAGAAACACTTCAGTCTTTTTCAGCGGGAGTAATTTCAATATTCAATGATGAGAGTACCTCATTAAAAGAGAAGGTGTCATTATTTGTGGATCACTATATCGACTTACTTACACAAAATGAAAATGTAGCTCCATTTATCTTTAACGCTGTGCGAGATAGTCCAGATGAATACATTTCTAGAATCGGAATTTTAGATAAAGTTAAAGGCTCTATTTTTATTCAGCAATTCCAAGCAGGAATGATGAAGGGTGAAATACCACCTCTCAATCCTGTCCATTTTATACTAAACCTAATGAGCTTAATTGTATTTCCATTTATTGCGCAACCAATGGTTTCTGTGGTTTCGGGTATTCAGAAAGAGGATTTTTTCGAAGTAGTTCAAGAAAGAAAAAGACTTGTCCCTCTCTGGGTGGAGGCGATGCTTAGTGTGAAATAAAAAATTTGTCTAGTAATTAAACAAACGATTAAAACATATGTATAAATATAGCTTAAGGTTGAAAGCAATTACATTCACCTTTATTATTCTAGCGGGTGTTTCTGTAAATGCACAATATATCTCTGGAGATCCAATTATTCCGAGCGCTACGATAGATGATTGTTATGAATGGTCAAGAGCTAATTTTCCATTGATTCAACAAATGGATATTATTGACAAAGCCACTCAATATAGTCTCTCGAATGCATCCAATGGTAACCTTCCACAAATAAACCTTAATGGGCAGGCAACATACCAATCGGCAGTTACGAACTTCCCAATAGAACTACCGAATGTGGAAGTGCCAACTGTAAGCAAAGACCAATATAAAATCTATGGAGAGGTGTATCAACCACTGACCAACTTTTCGAAAGTCAATACAAAGAAAAGGCAGATCGAGATAGATGGCGAAATAGAAAAACAAAGAGTAGAAGTCGATTTATACAAACTGAAAGAACGGATCAATCAAACCTACTTTGGTGTACTCCTTATTAATGAAAAGATTAGTCAATTCGAAATAATTATCGCTGACTTGGATAGTGCAATGGTGAAAGTAACTGCAGCAATTGATAATGGAACTGCTACACTAACGGATAAGCGTTTGCTTAATGTCGAGCGAATATCAATTGTCCAGAAAATCGAAGAAAACGAGTCGAATCAATTGGCATTTTTGAATATACTCTCACTTCTAACAGATAAAAACATATCTAAATCTACCATTTTGGATAAGCCTGAAGTCCAAGCGGAAGTATCAGAAGTAAGCAGACCTGAACTTCGCTTATTTAAGCTACAAAACGAGGCTGTTGATATACAATCAAAGCAACTGAACAATAATCTCATGCCTAATCTTGGTTTGTTTGGACAGGGTGGATATGGAAGACCAGCCTTAAATTTCCTAAGCAATGATTTTGAGTTATACTATGTAGGCGGTGTGAAATTGAATTGGAATATATCTAACTACTATAATCATAAAAATTCAAAAAAGTCACTACAAACTGTAAGAGATAAAATTTCGACTCAACAGCAGACTTTTCTCCTAAATACAGAGCTTACTCAAACACAACAAACAGCAGAAATAACAAAATTCGAGGGTCTGATGAAGTCAGACAATGAGATAATAAACATAAGAACGGAAATTTTAAACACAGCAAAGGTGCAATTGAATAATGGCCTGATAACGACCATAGATTATGTCAAATACTTAAATGATGTAAACAGGGCGAAACAGTCTTTTCTTCTTCACGAAACACAGCTGCTTTTAGCACTCTATAATTTAAAAATCACAACAGGAAATTAACCTAAAACAATATCAAGTATATAATCATGGGATATATAAAATCAATAATTCAAATAGCGACAGTTGCAGTTCTAATGAGCTCTTGTATCAATACTGAAAAAGGATATGATGCATCAGGAAGTTTTGAAGCGATCGAAAGAACCATAAGTGCTGAAGCTACAGGAAAAATTAAATCACTCAAAATTGAAGAAGGAAAATTGCTTAAAGCGGGTGATATAATAGGCAGTATCGATGTAAGTAATTTGACAATTCAAAGCGAGCAAGTACAATCTTCTATTCAAGCCATTAATGAAAAAACGAATAGTGCTACTTCTCAGATATTAGTGCTCAAATCACAATTGAAAACACAAGAAAGTCAGGCAGATGCATTGCAACAACAACTTACAAATTTAGAAAAGGAAGTAAGTCGTTTTCAAAAGTTGGTAAATGAGAATGCCGTTCCGCAAAAGCAATTGGATGATTTAGTTGGTCAGAAATTGGTGTTAGAAAAGCAACTGACCGCAACACAAACGCAGACAGGAGTTACAAGAGCTCAAATGGATGCTGCAAAGACAAATGTGAATACTCAAAACAGAGCAATTCTAAGTGAGGTCGAGCCCAATAAAAAGAGACTGGAACTTATCGAAAAGCGAATCAAAGATGGAATCATAGTCAATGAATATAACGGCACTGTCACTACTCAAATAGCTTATGACGGTGAGTTTACAAGTATAGGACGACCATTGTATAGAATTGCAGATTTATCGAATATCAACTTGCGAGCGTATGTTTCAGGCAATCAATTGCCACAGATAAAACTTAATCAGGAAGTAGTAGTAAGAACAGATGACGGGAATGCAGGATTCACGGAGACCAAAGGAGTAATCTCTTGGATAAGCAGCAAAGCTGAATTTACTCCTAAGACGATTCAAACAAAGGACGAAAGAGCCAATCTTGTATATGCTATCAAAGTGAAAGTTCAAAATGATGGTACCTACAAAATGGGAATGTACGGGGAGATTAAATTTTAAATACTATGCAAGACTTAATTGTTAATAATGTTTCCAAATCATTTAACAAGGGAAAAGTAAAGGCGCTTGTAGATGTTTCTTTTTCTGTAGAGAAAGGAGAGCTATTTGGTATTATCGGCCCGGATGGTGCCGGAAAAACCACCTTGTTTAGAATTCTCACTACATTATTATTAGCAGATGAAGGTATGGCCACGGTCAATGGTTCTGATGTAATAATAGACTACAAAGCCATTAGGAATAACGTCGGATATATGCCAGGTAAGTTCTCTCTCTACCAAGACCTAACCGTAGAGGAAAACCTAGTGTTTTTTGCATCTATTTTCAATACAACAGTCGAAGAAAATTATAAACTCATTGAAGATATATATGTCCAATTAGAACCATTCAAAAATCGAAGGGCGGGTAAATTATCTGGTGGTATGAAACAGAAATTGGCCTTATGTTGTGCGTTGATTCATCGACCAGCGGTGCTTTTTTTGGATGAGCCTACTACGGGTGTAGATGCAGTATCTCGAAAAGAATTTTGGGAAATGCTCAAACGATTGAAAAAAGAAGGAATCACAATTTTGGTATCTACTCCTTATATGGATGAAGCCAATTTATGCGAGAGAATTGCACTCATTCAAAAAGGAGAAATCTTATCAATCGATACGCCAAATAATATAACAGAACAATATCCTGATAAATTACTTGCTGTAAAGTCAGATAATATGAGCTTGTTGCTCAAAGATTTAAGAAAGAATGAAAATGTAAAATCCGCATTTTCATTTGGAGAGTATCATCATATATCATTTGTCGATGGCTTTAAGAATGATCCTATGCAATCAGATTTATTTGGTGCTAATAATCATACAAATATCTCTATGAAACCTATCGCTGCAACTGTCGAAGATTGTTTTATTCATTTAATGTCAAAACACGAAGTCAATGGAAACTGAAACAGTAATTAAGGCGGTGGACTTGACCAAGAAATTTGGGAACTTTACAGCAGTAGATAATATCTCTTTTGAGGTGAATAAAGGAGAAATATTTGGATTCTTAGGTGCGAATGGGGCAGGCAAAACTACTGCTATGCGAATGCTCTGTGGTCTGTCTAAACCTACTTCAGGAGTAGCTAATATTGCTGGCTTTGATGTGTATACTGAAACAGAAAAAATCAAGTCCCACATTGGCTATATGAGTCAAAAATTCTCTCTTTATGAAGACTTGACCATTGCCGAGAATATTAACTTCTTTGGCGGCATCTATGGTTTGTCAGATAAAGAGCTTAAAGAGCAATCGAATTCACTAATTGAAAAATTAGACCTTAGCAAAAATGCAAACAAATTAGTAGGAGAATTGCCCTTGGGCTGGAAGCAGAAACTCGCTTTTTCGGTGGCTATCATACATAAGCCTTCCATTGTATTTCTAGATGAGCCAACGGGTGGGGTAGACCCAATAACAAGGCGTCAGTTTTGGGACATGATCTACGATGCTGCAGAGAGTGGCATCACTATATTCATTACAACGCACTATATGGATGAAGCGGAATATTGTAATCGTGTTTCGATGATGGTGGATGGAAAGATAGCGGCCTTGGATTCACCTTCTAATTTGAAAGAACAATATGGCGCAGCAACAATGGATGATGTGTTTTACTATTTAGCAAGACAAGCAAAGAGGAGTTGAAAGTAAAGATATTTCAACAATCAACCTTCAACCAAATAGAAAATGGAACAACTAATAATATTTATTAAAAAAGAATTCAAACACGTATTTCGTGACAATAAGACCCTACTAATGTTATTCGGTCTACCGATCGCTCAAATCATTTTGTTTGGTTTTGCATTGACAAACGAAATCAAAAATTCCAAAATTGTTGTCTGCGATTATGCACAGGATATTTCTTCTATTCAAATCACAGAGAGAATTGCAAGCTCTAAGAATTTTGAAATCAAGAAAACCATTTTTGACAAAGAGCAAATTGAAGAATCGTTTCGGGAAGGTGATGTCAAATTAGTCGTTGTGTTTCCAGCAAATTTTCATAAAGATCTCAATCATTTTAATACCGCACAAATTCAAGTTATTGCGGATGCCTCAGATCCAAATACAGCATCCACACTTACGAGCTATATTAATAACATTGTGAGAGGATACCAACAAGAATTAAATATGACCTCGATGGGTTCAATAAAGATCGTTCCAGAGATAAGGATGCTTTATAATCCAGAACTGAAAGGATCTACCAACTTCGTGCCTGGAGTTATGGCATTGGTCTTGTTGTTAGTTTGTGTTTTGATGACTTCGGTTTCTATAGTGAAAGAAAAAGAAAAGGGCACAATGGAAATTTTATTGGTTTCTCCAATGAATCCATTTACCGTTATCATAGCCAAAGCCGTTCCGTATTTTTTCCTCTCATTGGTCAATCTTACATTGATTCTATTGATGAGTATTTACCTATTGGATATGCCTATGAATGGCAGTATGGTTTTACTCTATTTTGTGAGTAGCATATTAATCCTGTGTGCACTTTCATTGGGTCTATTAATCTCCAATGTAACCGAAACTCAAGAATCCGCAATGCTCATTACTTTGATGGGGATGTTGCTTCCTGTGATTATGTTTTCAGGATTTATGTTTCCGTTAGAAAACATGCCAGTACCCTTACAAGTGATATCCAATATCGTCCCTTCAAAATGGTACTACATCATCGTAAAGTCAATAATGATAAAGGGTTTAGGGATCATGAGTATTTGGAAAGAAGTACTTATTCTTTCACTTATGACGTCAGGATTATTAATCGTAAGTCTTAAAAACTTCAATATCAGATTACAATGAGACCACTAAAATTTTTACTCAAAAAGGAATTCAAACAGATATTTAGGAACAAAGCATTGCTTCCTATGATATTTGTAATGCCACTTCTTCAATTGTTGGTTATGCCACTAGCGGCTGATTATGAAGTGAAAAATATTAATATTTCGATTGTAGATAATGATCAGTCTTCCTATTCAAAAGAATTGACTTCAAAAATATTGGCTTCAGGTTATTTTCAGTTATCAGGGTACACACATTCTTTTAAAGAATCATTCAAACTAATAGAGTCAGACCAAGCAGATTTGATTTTAGAAATACCTCACAATTTTGAGAAGAACTTATCACGAAACGGCTTTGAAAAACTATTCATTGCTGTGAATGCGATCAATGGGACAAAAGCAGGTTTGGGTGGCTCTTATCTCAATTCAATAATTTCAGATTTTAATCAAAGTATAAGCATAAAAGCATCTAAGAACACCCCTGACTTAGAATTTAAAAGCATTGATATTGCTTCATTGAATTGGTACAACCCATACATGAATTACAAAATATTTATGGTGCCAGCTCTTTTGGCCATTATTGTAACCATGATCGGAGTATATATGTGTGGGTTGAATATTGTTAAGGAAAAGGAGATAGGAACGATAGAACAAATCAATGTGTCACCTATCAAAAAACATCATTATATTTTAGGTAAGCTTATTCCGTTTTGGATTATTGGTATCGTGGTATTTACCATTGGATTTTTTGGTATTTCTTGGCTGGTTTACGGAATCGTCCCACTAGGTAATCTATTTCTTCTTTATGCTTATTTAGGGCTATTTCTTGTTGCGCTACTTGGCTTCGGTTTGCTCATTTCTACCTATTCAGAAACGCAACAACAAGCGATGTCGGTCTCCTTTTTCTTTATGATGATATTTATTCTCATGAGTGGACTGTTTACATCCATAGATGCTATGCCTGACTGGGCACAGAAAATAGCTTACATCAATCCCGTAACCTATTTCATTGAAGTAATAAGAATGGTTGTCCTCAAAGGCAGTGGATTAGTAAATATCACAAAACATATATTTATTATGATAGGTTTTGCCATCCTTTTCAATACATGGGCAATTATCAATTATCGTAAGACGACATAGGTTTTTGTGATACATAGTAATTGATTATATTACATCAGATTAAAACTGAGATCACAAAAGGGAAATGAAGATATATAGGAGTTAGGTCTAATTAAAGAATCAAAAACAAAAACGAATGAAAATATTCAAAATTCTTCTAGTTCTCATTTCAACAATATTCGTGATTCAGAGTTGTCAAAATGAGAAACCAAAATCAAATTCTGAGTTATTAGGCCTTGACCTTTTGAGAGGAGACATTATAATGTGCAGCGGCCAATCTTTTGGGAAAGTGAGTTTTTCTTTAGGTTGTAAATATTCCGTAAGAGATACATTTGATTTGGCGGTTTCATTACTTCATTCATTTGAATATGATGAAGCGGAAAAAGCTTTTGCAAAAGTTATCGATAAAGATCCCGAATGTCCAATGGCCTATTGGGGGGTAGCTATGAGTTTGATGCACCATCCTAAATTTGGACCTGGTCGGGAGGGTTTTGAAAAGGGAGCGAAAGTTCTCAAAGTAGCGGAGTTACTGCCAAAAACAATCAGGGAACAGGATTTTCTTGAAGCTGTTGGAGCATATTATAATAATGATTGGAAAAGTACAACTCACTTGATGAGGGCAAAGAAGATGGAACCGAAAATGGAAGCAATTTATAAGAAGTATGACGATGACAAGGAAGCTGCTATATTTTATGCTTTGTCGCTTTTTGCAACCGCTGATTCGAAAGACAAGACCTATGCCACTCAAAAAAAGGCGGGCGCAATATTGGAGTCCATTTTCCCGGATCAGCCAGACCACCCCGGGATTGCCCATTATATCATTCATCATTATGATCATCCAGAACTGGCACAATTGGCTCTATCTACTGCAAGAAGATATGCGGATATTGCTCCTGGCTCTTCCCATGCTCAACATATGCCTTCCCATATTTTTACCCGTTTAGGACTTTGGGACGAATCCATTGCATCCAATGTTAATTCAGCAGCCGCTGCCCATTGCTATGCGGAAGAAACAGAGATGGAAGGCCATTGGCATAATGAAATCCATGCCATGGACTATTTGGTATATGCTTATTTGCAAAAAGGGGATAATGTAAAGGCAAATGAACAGTACGAACACCTGCAAACGATTAATAAAGTATATCCTGGAAAGAGTTCTCCCTATAATTTCAGTGCTATTCCAGTTCGGATGGTTTTGGAAAATAGACAATGGGCCAAAGCCGCCAACTTAAAATATCATGCAACGGAACACCGATGGGACCAACGCCCTTGGGAGATCGCCCTATTGCACTTTGCCAGAGCACTGGGAGCATCCCATACAGGAGACGTAGATTCTTCTGAAAAAGAATTGGCCATTTTGCAATCGTTGCACCAGAAGCTAATTGATAAAGAAGATATATATCGGTCGAACCAAGTCTTGATCCAAGTCAAAGCATCTGAAGCATGGATTCTTTTTGCCAAAGGCAATCAGAATGAAGCCCTTGCCCTGATGAAAGAGGCAGCGGACTTGGAAGAGAAAACAGGAAAACATCCCATCACACCGGGTGAAGTACTTCCCGCACCTGAACTCTTGGGAGATATGCTTTTAGCATTGAACAAACCTGCGGAAGCTTTGGAAGCCTATGAGATGGATTTAAAAGGACATCCGAATAGATTTAATGCTGTCTCTTATACACATCTTCCGAGCCCACGAGACAGGCAGAAATCTCGTATGC
>CAJXUU010000248.1 GCA_913061325.1 uncultured Saprospirales bacterium
TCATCACTACTGCTCCACTTACTACATCTGCCATCTCTAAGCCGTTCAACTCCATCGTGAACTGATATCCATATACATCTTTAAAATCCAAACTAGAAAAGTGTACTTCAACCCTATCACCCTCTCTCACTGACTTGTTGTCAATCATGAACTCAAGTGTCTTTTCTGATCTGACATCAATGTTTTCTGATTCTTGTAAGTTAACCGTTGCATTGTCAGACACATCTCCTATTTTGACCGCTATCATATTATTGTTAGGCATGTCATCCTGTAGATTCTCTATCTCGATAGTATAATCTACATCCTGCAGGTCAATCTCCATATCAAGTTCCTGTCTACTATCCACAAATCTCCATGACTCATTCGTTGGTAGATCTGTGATAACTCCTAAAATTAATTTTCTCAATTGTGTTAGGTCACTTGCTTTAATACTATTGTCAGCATTGATATCAGCAGCAATCAACTTGTAAGGTGAATCTAAACTCTCTAAACCTAAGATGTGTCTCTGAATCTTCACTAAATCTAGCGTACTCACTCCGTTTAAATAATCAATATCTTTACTCGCTGTGATTGTATAACTAGCATTTAATGGTGCACTTACAAATGCATAATCTCCAAAATTGTCTGTCATCGACACTCTTGGGTATTCTGGAAGTGCAGCACTCAATATTGCTCCTACTTCATTCATACCGACTCCTATTGCAGTGCTTATATTTCCCGCAATTAACATGCCTTCTCCACACACTCCACTGTTCGCCACCAGTGTTAAGTTTACTGAGCAGTAATCTACATTACCCTTTTCATCCCATACATACATGCTCACTTCTACTGGACTGTTGGCTACATCTTCACAGTCAAATGTCATTGCACTTGATCTCAAGTCTGCATCATATAAATTATCATTCTCTGGTGATACATCTGTAAATGTATATCTTAAATCTTCTTCAGCACTACAGTTATCATATGATCCTAGATTGAAGTCAATAGCCCATAACTCTATTGTGCCATCATTCTCCATAACCGCAGAACTAATATCTAGGCAGTAAGGAGTAGGTGCTTTTTTATCGACGACCATAAATTCACTTTCACATGATGCAACATTCTGACATCCATCAGATACAATCCATCTTACTTTATGATTGCTCATACTTCCTTCAATGTCAGGTAAAGCAATAGATATTTCTCCACCATTAGATGTCGGTGCTACATATCTGTCAGGAACACCATTATTGTTAGTATCGTTGAACTGGCTATCAAATGGAGGTAGATAGGAGCTAAACTCTAAATCATCAGTTCCATCGCCCCATAGATCTACAAAAACTTGCCATTTCAACCACCCTGTAGGACAATTTATGCTTCCTAGATCAGTAGCAGAATTTTTCAATATTACTCTTGCTTCACAAACGATACCATCTCCATCACTATCGGAATGATCATTGATTTCGAACATTTGTGCTGTACAATCCTCAATTGTTGGTTGTGTATTATCTGACACTTTGATAACCTGAGTATGTTTCCAGACGCCTTCACTTAATGGATTATTTGGTTCATAAGTACACCAGTTAATCACTGTCCAGTAATTAATCATTTTAAAACATGCACCATCTTCAAATTTGAAGGTGTCAGTTTGTACTGTATATCCAATTATATCGCACGGAGCCGAAGTCCAAGTTGGTTCACCAACTGCGATTTCATCAGGACATCCTGTTACTTCAAAATCACCCACTTGTCCAAAATTCACTACTACAGGTGTACTTTCTATTCCATTAATGGTAATTGTCTGATCACAGAAAATATCATTTCGACCAATAATATTCCACCTTCTTCTTACGAATCCTTCGTTGCAAGTATTAAGGTTGACTATAATATCGTTATATTCTACTTGTGCATTATCACATGATCCAAATCCAATAGCACTCCTTGTAATGTTTAAGTCTGTATAATCTTCATCGCAATTAATAGTCAAATCTGCAGGACAATTAATAGTAGGATCAAGTTTGTCTTCTACTTTAATGAAAGCCCATGCTTCATTATAATTATCTCCATTTGTGCCAAATACTCCATCTGCATCTCCGTCATCCCATACTCTCATCCAAACCTTATGATAACCAGCATCCAGCTCTCCATCATCATCGATATCAACTACAGCTGCATATATATCATCACAACAGAATTTAACAAATGCTCCTTCATCAGGATCATAATTTGAACTATTTGGATTTAGACTTCCATCTTGTGGGTGGCCATCTGCATTGTATGTCAGGTTACCCAAAATACCACACGTTTGTTCTTCTCTTCTAATTTCAATTTTAACATCTGAACAACCATCATAACTGCCTTCATCAAAACTCTGAGCGAATACTTTGGCTACACCGTTGCCTTCACTTGAAGTTAAACTCACAACTACATTTTGTAGTGCAATTGCAATTGGAGGCGATGCATCTACCGTCGTAATGTTGAAAGATTCAAAAGCAAAATTTCCACATGCATCGGTCACTCTAGCTGTAACAGTCGAAACACCAATGAGAAGATTATAAACCACTCCATCATCAACCTGTCCATATGACACGTTCCATTTCACAGAATGTTCGCTACAATCATCATCATGTGCAACTTCAGGAAGCACAAAAGTGCCTCTACAACTCCATGGGTTAACACTTATGGTCACATCATCCAAACTATATAATACTGGTGCTACATCATCAACAACCCTAATTCTTTGTAGCTTTTTAATCGGATTGACACCTTCTTCCACAGGAAGGCAATCATTGCCAATATTCCAATGTCTGATTATATCATATCCAGCTGGACAATTTACATCAAGTAAAATTTCATCCCAATACCCCATTGTAATATCACAATAATTACTACCGAAAATTGGGTCGTCATTGAGTGTGGGATATCCTGTATATTCTGGATTAGTAATCGCTGGATTAGCTAATACATCAGCACAGCTTATTCCATTTTCAATATTAATACTAGATGGGAACATAACATCATCTGGATTAAATGCCAACATTGTTATCGTCTGATCACAAGTGGTAGTATATCCATTATTATCAGTTACTTTCCATCTTCTTACTATGTGAACTCTAGGATCAGAGCAAGTACCATTATCTATTATATTATCTTGATATGTAATTGTAGCACTAACTTCACAAGTAGCAAGTACTGCTTCTCCTGATTTCAACTGACCTTCCTTTGGATGTCCAATTTCGTATCTAGCGTTTGGATCTTGGTTACAAGTTAACTCAATGCTGTCCGGACACATTATTTCTGGCAGTAACTTCTCTTCTATGTTTACTAATCCCCAACATGAATTTGCACCGCCTAGACAATCCGTAACTGTAATTGTAAATGTCTGTCCTACATCTCCAAGATCAAATATATTATCAACAGTAACTCCTCCTGCATTCTGTACTGTGATACAATAATTATCATAACATCTATATGGTCCTCCTTCTAGAATCATATCCGCTGTTACTATTGCTGTACAATTAACATCAAGAGATAAATTAATACTATTGTTACATGCTAATCCACTGTTTGTTGGTAAAAACTCTATTACTTCAACATTGAAAGTACAAGTATCCAAATTACCATAAGCATCTGTCAATACTGCCGTAACTTCATTGATTCCAATAGCAATATAATTTATATCAATTAAAGCACCATCTACAAAATATTCAATATTTGCATCTCCGCAATTATCAAAAAATTGAGGAATTTGACTTACAGAAAGAGGTCCTGTACAATCTCCAGGCTCTAATTGAATTACTGCATCTTGACAAGCATCTGCAAATTGTGCCGCTTCGTCATCAACTGCAGTGACTACAAAACTACAAGTAGCGTCAATACCAGCTACATCTGTCAAAGTATATGTAACAATTGTCTGTCCAACAGCAAATGTTCTTGTCACCTCTGTCCCATCTAAGTCAACAAACCCTCCAAGTGTCAATACATTTTCAGTTTCTGTGCTTACTTCACCAGTTAAATCATTTGAGAAATCATAGGTTACTGTCATTTCACCTTCACAACAATTATCATCAAATACTGGATGAATCCATGTAAATTGTGCTTCACATAAAGTGGCGTCATTACTTAAAGTAGTATCTGATTGTGCATATGATTCGTTGATCATTACATTCATCGTCCAAGAATCCAATGTTCCTGTAACTGCTCCATCAGTATAAATACTTAATGTCCAATCTCCTCCACTAGATTCTCCGAAAAAAGTTTTGAATGATTCTATTGGTTGGTAAGAATTTCCATTTCCAAGAGGACTACAACTTACACCTAGTACACTTGTAACAGCTAGATCATCTAATGAAATATCAATATCTGCAAAACCATCACATAACCCTCCAAACAAAATAATTTCTGTTCCTTCTGGGCTGGTTAATGAAGCATGAAAAGCTCCTGCATTATCTATAGTAGCTAATAATCCGCTAATCTCTACATTACCTACAAGACCAGCACCTACATTGATAATACTTGTCGAACAACCGCTTCCATCTAAGATGAGATTGGTTACTGTGTTGCTCATTGTATCTTGAGTAGCACACTGAGGTGCTTGAATATCCATTACTGTTACATTAAAGCTACAAATGGCAACACTTGGTGCTTCGCTTTGTAAACCAGTAGATGTTCCATTGTCCGAAAATACTGGAAGGTCAGGATTGTATGATCCATAGCTTCCTAGATTACATGGACTTACTACATCCCAATCTGATTGATCATCATTATCAAAAGGATCTACTCTTATGATTCCAATGCCATTCAATAATCCAGTATTTATAGTAGCTGAATCTATGACTCTATTTAAGAATGAAAATTCATATGTAGCTTCAACTCCTTCGCCAATCGCAGTTGGGAAATCATAAGTAAATACATCTCCTACTGCGAGTATAGTCCCATTAGGGATAATATATTCAACTGTATCAATAGCAGAATATCGAGTTAAAGTAGCACAGGTTAAATCCATTGATGCTGGACCAAAATTACCAAGTTCTATTCCAGAGGTAGTTCCATCTTGTAGTACTTCAGTAATTAATACAATAGGTTGATCCATTGCATAATAAGTAACCGTACTTATTCCTCCATCAAAATACGAACCACTTGCATCTGCAATACCTTCAAGATATCCAACACCAAATTCATCTTTGATTTCAAATATTACTGCCACATTATCAATACAATTATCATTTACAATAGGCTCGATGTCATCAACGATAGCTCCACAGTTATCTAATGCGCTCACTGCTTCAACATCTTCTGGACATATCATAACTGGTGGAGTATGGAAATCATTCACAACAATCTTTAATTCACACACTGTTGAATTGCCACAAGAATCAGTTGCTGTAAATTCTAATACTGTCAATCCTACTGGGAATAAATCTCCTGTACTCAAGCCAGTAGCATCTGTTTGATCCACATAAGGAGTTCCACAATTGTCTGTAGCAACAGGGAATGAGAAATTAACAAATGCACTACACCATCCATCAGGAGCATTAACAATAACAGCCGGTCTTGGGCAATTAGTAAATGTCGGTGGTGTGCTATCACCCGTGCTAAAATTATAAGTAACTGAATCTACATTTCCACATTGGTCAGTAGCATAAAATGTTACATCTATATTTTGACTGTCATTACAGCCATCTTCAAAATTGTTGATATCAAAGTTATTACTCCAAACAATAGCACCACACATATCATCAGCTTCAGCTCCCGCTTTATTGCTTAACCAGCTTAAAAGTGCTAAATCATTGTTACCTCCATTTTGTTCACATTCTCCTGAATAATCAGCACCCCCTGTAATTGTTGGAGCTGTAGTATCCTCAATTGTAAAAGAACCTTCTACTGAACCACTCAATCCACAATCTTCATTTAAAGTAAATCGGTAAATCTGGATTCCAGTTATTCCACAAGAATCCTCTTCTGTGATTAAATCAAAATCTAAGATTTGGTCTTGAATCATTACACTCATAAGCCAAGCGTCTAATTCGACATCATTGCCTACCCCATCACATTCAACTGTAACATTAAGGGCGTCTACATCAACTATCACTGAAGTCAAATCCAATAAAGTAAATCTTGCTATTGTAGCTGGAGATACATTCCCACAAAGATCTGTAGTTCTAAAGCTATATACATACTCGATAGAAAGACCACATCCAACAATTGTTTGCAATAATTCAGGTTCATTCCAAGTAAAATCGCCACATAAATCCTCTGAAGTTGCCCCTCCATGATTAGCTAACCATATCGCAAGGAAATCCTCTGTACATGCACCATCACATTGAACTAAAGTATCAATTGCTGGAGAAGTGATCACTGGCGGAGTAGTATCTTCTACCAGGACTGTTGCTGTTCTTTCAGCTATATTTCCGCAAGCATCTGTTGCAGTAAAAATAACTTCAGCTGTTCCTGTTGTACTATTCCCTCCACATCCTCCTGTGAGAGCAACAAAACTATTGCTATATACAATAACACTACAAAAATCAAAGGCATCTCCATTTCCTGCAGCATCCAACCATGCTTGTATAGAATTCATAGGATCAATATCATCCGTACATTCCAGTGTCAAATCTGTAGGGTCAATAGTCCAAACAGGATCATTGGCATCTACGATAGTGATTATTCCAGTTGTAGTATCAAAGTTACCACAACCATCAGTAGCCGTGAAAGTAACTGTTATACTTCCTTCTCCTTCACAAGTACCTGGAGCAACTTGACCGTAGTCATTTGTCCATATTATTTCATTACAATTATCCGTTGCAATAGCATTACCATTATTATTTAACCAATTCAGTAATTGAGTGATATTATTATTGCCATCACAAACCACATCTATATTAGTTGCATCTGCAGAAATTATTGGAGCTATATTATCTTGAATTTCAAATATTGCTTCTGTTGTCGCTGTATTTCCACATTCATCTGTCGCCGTAAAACGATAAGTACCACCGCCTGTCAAATCACACAAATCACTCTCTTGAACCAAATCGTAGGACCAAGCAACAGTTCCGCAAACATCAGAAGACATAGCTCCTCCATTTGAATTCAACCAATCATTTAAATCCATTGTATTTCCAGTCCCGTTACATTCGGCAATACTATTCGATGCTTCTACATCAATTGATGGAGATGTATTATCTATTATTGTAAATGTTGCTATTGATTGCGCACTTACATTATCACATGCATCTGTAGCAAAAAACGCATATGTAAATGTCGCTGTAGAGCCACATCTTTCTTCCATGCTTATTAATAAACTATCATAGTTTAATGGTTCTGAGCAGGCATCTTCAAATATAGTACCTGCATAATTAGCAAGCCATGAATCCAAACCTGCCATATTACCCGCTCCATCACAAGAAACAATTGTACCCTGAGCAGGCACTGCTACAGAAGGAGGCGTCATATCTATTAATGTTACAACTGCTGTCGTATCTGTACTGTTACCGCATGCATCTGTTGCTGTAAATGTTACTGTTGCTGAACCTGTATTACCACAAGATCCTATTAAGTCAACAAAATTATTTGAATAAATTACCAACGAACACGAATCTTCTGCTTCTCCTCCACCTACAATATTCAACCAAGCTTCTATCTCCCCATAAGGGTCTACAGTTTCACTGCATTCAAGTGTTAAATTTTGAGGTGCTAATTCCCAATATGGTGCAGTAGTATCATTAATAGTAAATGTCAATGTCTCTGATGAAAAGTTGTCACAATCATCAGTCGCTGTAAATGTAACAGACACTGCACCTGTAGTCCCACAATCAGAACTTACTGTTCCATAATCATTTGACCATACAAATTCTGAACAATTATCAGTTGCTGTCAAGCCTCCATTATTGTTTAACCAAGCTAGTATTTCTGCTGAATTCGAAGCTCCGTTACATTCCGCAACTAAGTTTATTGCATCAGCTGTATTAATTATTGGTGCGGCTACATCAGGTTCAATGGTAATTGTTGTTGTTTGAGTCACAGCTTCATTTCCACAAGCATCTGTCGCATTCCATGTTATTACTATGTCATAATTTGCATCTGCACAAACATCAAGAGTTGCGCCGCTAAAATCGTGACTTAATACTGGATCGGTATCACAATTATCTGTAACAATCACTTCTGCTAACAAGCTATCTATTATTGCTGCGGGAGAACTTGTATCACTTATATCTCCGCAATCCAGTGTAATATTTGCGGGTGGAGTGATCAAAGGTACTTCTGTATCCGGTACAATAGTTATTATTGTCACTTGTGTCACCGCTTCATTACCACAAGCATCTGTTGCATTCCACGTAACTGTAATATCATAAGTAGCATCTGCACATATATCTAACAAGCCTAAATCAAAATCATGTACCAACACTGGATCAGTATCACAATTATCTGTTACGATCACTTCAGCCAATAGACTATCTATTATAGCTGCTGGGTCAGATGTCTCACTTATACTCCCGCAATCCAATACAATATCTGCTGGTGGGATAATTACTGGTACTTCTGTATCTGGTACAATCGTGATTACTGTAATTTGTGTAACCGCTGCATTGTCACAGGCATCTGTTGCATTCCATGTAATCGTAATATCATACGTCGCATCTGCACATATATCTAACAAGGCTAAATCAAAATCATGTACCAACACTGG
>CAJXUU010000249.1 GCA_913061325.1 uncultured Saprospirales bacterium
GTATAGCAGTAATTGGCAATAACATTCACCACAAAGATGATCCCAATTACAATTAACAGCTGCGTTATTTTTTGAATTTTGCCCATATATTTATTCAAAACTGAGATAAATGTTTCTAAATATCACATCTATCAAATTTCGACTCGCAAATATGACATCTTATTATTTAGTGAACAAGAAAGTTAACATATAATGTCTTTTTGACTAATTTGAATCATTACTATTAATGAAAAAATAACTAACCTAACCTTAATTTTATCGGCATTTAGATTTTTAGTGTAGATCCATTTTAAATACGTTAAGAAGCCTGAAGTGTTTGAGCGCAGAGTGGCTTTCATAGAAAACGCTCGATAGCGAGTTTTCAGGGTTTAGTATTTCAAGTGGGTATTCGCGTTAAGAAAATGTACAAGCCTAGATCAGTGTGGCTTGTGCAACAAACGCACGTCAACCTTTTGATTCGTTTTTATTTGAGATGGTAATCTCAATAGGCAATGACAAAATGAATGCCTAGCCGGCGAGGCGAACAATATTAATGTCAACAACAAAATGAGAATCATAGAAGTTTCTTAGGAAAATCTAATTCCTTAAGGATATAATTTAATAGAGGTAATTCCAGTTATTCGGAATCACCTCTATTAATTTATTGATTAAAATTAGTTAATCATCCAAAATACCATTCTCTTCCAATATCTTTAGTGCTTCTACTTCTTGATCTTTTCTAACATACATTTCAATCTTACCACCTAAAATTCCTGCATAAACAGAATCTTTTTTATCGATAATAAATGATTCAAGACCAGCTTCAGCTAGGATGTGGCGAGCTGTAACAATTTTGAGATCTGATATGCTGAAGTATACTAATGTCGTTTCCATAATATTCGTTTTGTTTTTAAGTATGTATTTGTTCTTATAACAAACTTGAGATCAAATAAATTTCTCTACGTCTTGTTTTATATTTGTTAAATCAGTGTTTATTGAAGTTTTGAGTTCGTCAAGAGTTTGTAAGGTCTTCTCTTCATGATTAAGTAGTAGATCCAATTGATAGAAATTATCATCGATCTTGTTTTTGATGCGTTGGGTATAGTCCTTAAGTTTTTCGTTGACTTCCCATTCAAGTTTTGTTCTACCTTTTTGAATTTCCTCTTTAAATCCTGCGAGCACTTTTCGTTTTTTTAATCCTAATGTAACACCAGCAAATAAAACACCAATGGTTGTTAATATCCCACCTGTAATATCAAATACTGCTCCTTGAGTAATAGTTGCAAGTATAACACCAACAACTGCAATCCCTGACCCAGCGGCGAGATTAGGAGCAACGGCACTCGCATTATTGGCAATAGACTCATCATAAAAATTCTCTGAATCATTTAAGAAGGTGCTGAAGCTTTTTTGTAGATCCATCAAGACGTTAGCTCTTTTCTCTGCTATATCAGCGAATATTTCATCACTGTCTTCCAGAATTGTTTTGCTGTCTTTGATCTTTGCATGGACCAATTTACCCATTGTTTGAATATTATCAGCTACATCGATAATACCATTGGTCAGCTTTTCTTTGAGTGTACTGTTTAGTCTCAGCTCAAAGTCTTTTACCTGCTTTTCCAACCAATCTTTTAAACTTTCTTGACTCCCAAACATAGATCCAAATGATCTTTTTATAACAGATAAAAAACCTAATCCATTAGCTAATTCCTCTGTTTTGGTGGACGTGATTCTGTTGTAGTTTGCTACAAGATTTTCTGTGAGCTGATCAATTTGGTTTTGAGTTTTTCCTTCTTGTTTATCGAGCGTTTGTCTTATCTCATTTCGGAATTCTTTATCATATTCCCATTGCTTGATTCTGAGATCAAGGCTATGACCTATTTTTTCATTTATAGCAAATGAGGTATTTACATTATTGGCTAGTTTGAGGTATGGGGCTTTGCCATCGGTGATATTTTCGGCAATGTATCTTCTAATGTCAAGGAATCCACTATTCTTTAGATATCCGTCTAGTTCCATCTTAGCCGATACTGCAAACACATTAGGTTTTTCTATTCCCTTTTTACCAGCATTTTCTATTACTCCATTGATATTTATGGCAAGATCGGCATCTTCCATCAGATCTTTTTGTTGAAGCACAAATATGATTTTCCTCCTCCATTCTTCATTGATAAAATCTAGAAATTGCCAAGCTGATTGTCGATACGGATTCTTTGCTTCGAATACAAATACAATGAGATCAGAATGTGGAATAAACCGTTCTGTAATCTCTTGATGATGTTCAACTATGGAGTTCGTACCAGGAGTATCAACTATCGCTATTTCTTTTAGAATGCTGACGGGTTGGGAGATCCGAGTGAAATGCTCATTTACATGTTCAATGGCTTCTTCCTCTCCATAAGTGATTAACTGAATAGTGTCGGTCATAGGGGAGGGAGCTACTTTGCAGATGTCTTTTCCTGCTTGCAGCAGCGCATTGACGAAGCTACTTTTGCCTGCTTTTACTTCTCCTACAATCACAAATGTAAACGGAGCACTGATACGATCAAGGATATCCTTCACCGTTGAGCTCAGATCTGTGTTGTGTATATTTGTAGTCAACTCATACAACTTCCTTATAGCTGATTCAGTATCAGTTGCTAGTTGACGGAGTTTCGGATTGATTGATTCTTGCATTGGTTAAAAATATGTCTTTTTTTTATTTATTCAAATGGTCATTCAGAATAATGCTGAACTGCTTATTCGCTAGATTCGCAGAATCGCTTTATGATAGCTACAATACGGCAATTCAGCGATCAAGCGGTATGCCCAGCAAACGCGTAGATCAGTGTAGAGAATTATAAATTCTCGAGTTGATTCAGCGATTCAACAATTTATTACAGCCACAACACCCCCTCCGGTCCCTTACACATTAACAAATCAAAAGCCGATAAATCTTCTACAAAATCATGCTTCTCTTCAAATACTTGATTATAGGATTTAGGAACAAAACCCTCGATCTCGCGCTTGTTAAATCCCATCTTTCTTATATCAACGTCATTAGGATAATCTCTTAAGTATTCTTTACTTGTTTTGATATTTGTTTCAAGATCAAATGACTTGATTAAGAACTGTACCAAAGCCGCATTAAGATCAATTAATTTGTTGTGGCCATGTTTTAGGATTCTTTCTATATCATCAAAATAGTATTCGAAGTAGGGGGCATTTCCATATGCAGATTTTATTGCATGAAGATGATTTGCAACCCATTCTGATTCATACGAAATCTCAACTTCTGTGATCGGCATACGGCTGTTTTTTCCTTTCTGTAAAGGAACAGATAAAATATCGATACCATTTACAGCAAGGATCTTAGATCTATTTCTTGTGCTTTTCTTTTGATAGTTTTCACAATGTTCTATAAGTACTTCGCTGCATCTGTTCATCAGCCAAAATGATGAAATAGGTGGAAGGTATTCAGTAGTTAGTATTGCTGTTTTATCCATTTAAATATCTACTTATTCATCATATTATAATATGCGGCTTCACTGTATTGTGACCAGTCATTTATGTTCTTTTGAAACTTACTATATGACTCATATAATGTCTTTGTTTTAGCATCACTATCTACCATTTCTTGTATGGTTTCTTTGGTGTATTGTCTCATTTGATTAAGAATATCATCACTTAGTCTTCTTACCTCGACGTCGGATTCTGTGATTATCTTCTGAAGGTATTCATTATTTTTAGCTTCAAATTCTGATAATGTCCACATGTTTAGTCTGAATGCTGCAGTTTGTAGAATAGCTTTCAAGTCTGGCTCTAGCGTATCGAATAATCGTTTGTTTACAATGATTTCAAGATTAGATCCCGGTTCATGCCAACCAGGAGAATAATAATATTTTGCTATCTCATGAAAACCCATCAAGTAGTCATGATATGGACCGATCCATTCTGTGGCATCGATTACGCCTCTTTCTAGATTAGTATATAGTTCTGAACCAGCTGAGAGTATGGCTGTACCACCAGCTTTTTCTAATACCTTACCACCGATACCTGGCATTCTCATTTTTAGACCTTTGAAATCTTCTATCGTATTGATCTCTTTATTAAACCAGCCAGCCATCTGTACCCCAGTATTTCCACCAGGGAATGGGACAAGGTTGAATCGGGCATATTGGGCTTCATACATTTCTAACCCACCTCCAGAATACAACCAACTGTTCATCTGTTGAGCATTCATGCCAAAGGGAACGGTTGTGTAAAACTGTAAAGAAGATTCCTTACCACCCCAGTAGTATGATGCTCCACTTCCCATCTCAGAAGCACCACTACTCACAGCATCGAACACTTCCAAAGCTGGTACTAAAGTGCCACCTCCATAGACTTTAATGTCGATTCGGCCACCTGTCATTTCTCTCACCCAGTCTGCATACTTAGTCGCCCCGGTTCCAAGAACAGGGAAGTTTGGTGGCCAAGTAGTGACCATTTTCCATTTGTATTTCTTAGTTGTTATAAGGTTAGGGGCTGTTATGTCGGATGTTTCCTTAGTACCGCAAGAAGCAAGTATAGTTGCACCTAGGCCCGTAAGAGCGGCAGTTTTAAGAAATTTCTTACGATCGATGGTCTTTTTCATGAGGGCAAATTAGTGAATATCTATGAATATTAAATTGCTGAATCGCCTGAATTGCAGAAATGATTGAAAAGCATAGTTGTTTAATAAAATCAAACAACTATGCTGAATCGTTTGATTTGCTAGAATCACAAAATCGCTTTAGGATGTTGACGTCCTGACAACTATACCGGACGTCTATATCTAAAAGCGATCAAGTGGAATTGTCATGAATTGTAAATTCATGTGATGCTTTCACGATTTCACGATTCAAGCGATTTATGCAAATCAAACAAATCAAACGCTTCAGGAAAAAATAATAGAAAGATAGTTCTAGAGATATTCATATTTCAAATATTATACTACTTTAGTTTTCCGTTTTGGACTAACCATAGAGTTATTCAATACGTATATTCTAAAAACACCCTAATGAAAAGACTCTTGCTAGGAATCACTTTATTGGCTATTATATTGATAGCTGTATTATGCAAACCAATTGATAACACAAATGAAGACGATTTAATGCAAAGTGATAAAGTCGAAATGGTTGCAGATCATAGTAGCAAATAGTAAATTAGGAATACTAAAACAAAAATAAAATGAGCGAAATACTAGGAATAGGTTCCAGAGTAAAACACCCAGCTTATGGTGAGGGAGTAATAATGGAAGTTGATGTGGCAGCTTATAAATGCTGTTTTATGCAGTTTGGCTTTAAGCATGTGGGTAAAGAGTATGACGGATGGGAAATTATCGAAACAATAGAACATACTGCCAGTGTATCATTCACAGAAGCCGAGAAATCATTAGCTAAAATTCTCCAATCATGGATGGGTGTATCTGAAAAAATAGAACTTGGTGATAAATGGGATGATGGAGTAATGATTCTAAAACCAGGTGACGATTCATTGAAGTCGAAGGAAATTCCAATCGATACATTCTTTCATAAGATCGTGATGGTTAGAGATCGTCTTAGAGTGATGGAGCAAAGGGTCAATAGCAGTAAACTCACGGACGAAGAGAAAGTGAATTTACAACAGTATATAACTAGAATCTACGGTAGTTTGACTTCTTTTAATGTATTGTTTAAGTATAAAGAAGATCACTTTAGGGGTGACGGTGGAAAGTAGTATGTAACACTTTGCCAGAGTCGCTTACAATTCATTGGAAGTAGCAACAAGAATTTGCAAAGCAAAAATAAATCTTACTATTGTGTTTCTGAGAAACATTTTTTAGTGCACCAATTAATTGCCGTAAGACAATGGCAGTTTGTCAAGCCTAAAACCCAATACTTTTCTTACCACTCTCTGGCTTAGCCATATGTACCATTCTAATTGCAGTTATAGCCGCTTCAACACCTTTATTACCAAAGGCGCCACCTGCACGATCTAAGGCTTGTTCTTTAGTATTGGGTGTTAGTACGCCATATATAACAGGCTTCTTAGACGTCAGTCCAAGGTTCATGATGCCGCTAGCGACTGCATGATTGATGTATATGTCATGATCAGTTTCACCTTTGATGACACATCCTAAGCAGATTGCAGCATCTACTTTATCTTGCCCCATGACAAGCCTTGCGCCAATTGGTAGCTCGAAAGCTCCGGGTACATGGTGGATAAGGATATTTTCTTCTTTGGCTCCGTTTTCTTTTAAAGTTTCAATACATGCATCTCTTAATGAGTAAGTGATGTCTTCATTCCAATCAGATACAATGATGGCAAAAGAAAAATCTTTGACAGATTTAAGTTTTTGCTTTGTTCCCGCGGATAAATTTTGATCTTTACTTGACATATGTGATAAATGTTTGAATACTTTTAAAAATATTTTTTTGCAATTGATATATCTTCGATGCAAAAGTAATGAAGTTGTTAGCTTTTTGTTTTATGAAACTGAATATTAGTAGATATATTTTCTTTTTTATTGTGTTGTTAATGATTTCGTGTAAAGAAGATCAAGGCGAAAAGCCAAATGTATTCAGATACAATCAGATCAACCATATAACTTCTCTTGATCCTGCTTTTGCTAAAAGTCAGAATAATATCTGGGCGACTCATCACTTATTTGATGGATTGGTCAGATTGGATGATTCTTTAAATGTGGTGCCTTCAATAGCCAAATATTGGGAGATCTCTGATGATGGATTAACTTATACATTCTTTTTAAGAAATGATGTGAAATATCACAGAAACGAATGTATGAGTACCAAAAGAGTAGTCACTGCTCGAGATGTAGTTTATAGTCTTGGTAGATTAATAAATGAAGAGGTGAATTCTCCAGGTTCATGGTTGTTTGTAGATAAAGTCGATGGTCCTGAAGCTTTTGAAGCTGCGGATGATACTACTTTTGTGATGAGGCTTAATCAGCCGTTTATTCCTATGATGGGAATATTGACGATGCAATACTGTAGTATTCTTCCGAAAGAATGTGTAGATTACTATAAGTCTGATTTTAGATCAAATCCAGTAGGGACAGGTCCTTTTCAATTTAAAAGATGGGAAGAGAATCAGGCACTATTTCTTGTAAAAAATGAAGAGTATTTTGGTGCTGTTAGTCACAATCTAGACGGAATAAAAACTACTTTTATCCCTGATAAGAAGATAGCTTTTTTAGAATTGTTGAATGGGAATTTGGATTTTGTCAGTGGGCTAGAATCTTCATTTATACATGACTTATTGACTCAGGATGGTGATTTATTACCTAAGAGGCAGGCAGAACTCAATCTTATCAAGGCTCCATATTTGAATTCTGAATATCTAGGTATAAATATGACAAATCAACCTGCGGATAGTCCACTCAGAATTAAAGAAATAAGACAAGCTCTTAATTTAGGTTTAGATAGAGAGCTGATGTTGGCCGCATTAAGAAATGGGGTAGGGAAACCTGCAAATGCTGGATTTGTTCCTTCTGGTCTTCCTTCTCACGATCCATCAAAGGTGACTGGATATACCTACAATCCTGATTCTGCAAGAGTGTTGATCTCAACTGTAGGATTTGGAAGTGAGAATCCTTTACCAGAAATAGAATTGTTTACAAATAAAGATTACTTAGATCTTACCACTTTCATTGCTAGACAATGGCAAGAAATAGGTGTGAAAACCAAAATTGAGGTATTAGAATCATCTATACTCCGTGACGGAATGAGAAAATCATCGATTCCATTTTTTCGAGCGAGTTGGATTGCTGATTATCCTGATGCAGAGTCTTTTCTATGTATGTTCTATAGTAAGTATCCTGCACCACCAAATTATACTAGATATTCCAATCCATCATATGATAAACTATATGAAGAAGCGATCAAAACGAGTGACATCAAAAGACGATACGAACTTTATCATCAGATGGATCGTATGTTAATAGAAGATGCCCCAGTTATCTTTTTGTTCTATGATGAAACAGCATTGTTTTCTCAGAAGAATGTTAGCGGAATTTCGGGGAATGCCGTCAATTTATTAATGGTAAATGATATTAAGAAAGAAGAAAAAACAACAAACTAGTTGCTATTCATAAAACTTGAATTCTGTAATATCAGTAAATGCTTTTTCGTCCATTGTATCATAAACCTTTACATTTGATGGACCTTTTTTATCAGACCTTTCAGCTGATAACATGAGTCCGTTATATGATTTATAATTGTCCCATGGCCAGATAGCTGATGGTTCTTTTTCATCCCATTTTCTGAAGAAACTCCATTGTTTTACGAGATTATCTGATTGGTCAACATATACTTCATATTTATTGTCTGGAGTGACTCCAACATCATTAAATGTCAATTCTAGCACATCTGACATCACACCAGCTTTAGTGGTGTCCTGTCTTACATATTTTAAGTTTACACCAGGATCTTTCAATTTGAAGGGCATGAAGAGCCAGTACATATCATTGATCCAAATGCTTTTTCCTTTATCTATGGCCAGTTGATCAATACTGCTTAATATCAATTTTCCAGGAGCTAATTTTTTCCCTTCTCCAGTTTCTAGATCTACAAGATAAAGTGTAGTATCTGTCTCTTATACACATCTCCGAGCCCACGAGACAGGCAGAAATCTC
>CAJXUU010000250.1 GCA_913061325.1 uncultured Saprospirales bacterium
GTGTATAAGAGACAGCTCCCAATTACAGTAACAGACAAAGAATTAGATTATATCTTTCAGGAAATAGAAAAGAATCCGAATCATAAATTTGAAATAGAAGTGGAAACTCAGACCCTTACTGTAGATGAGAATCTTGAGATCAAATTTGAAATAGACGAATATAAAAAAGAATGTTTGCTCAAAGGATATGATGACATTGACTACCTATTGAGTATAGATGAAGAAATAAGCAAATTTGAAACTGCGCAAGTAATATATTGATAGCTATGAAATTACAGAATATAACAATCTTAAAAGGTGACGGTATAGGTCCAGAAATAGTAGATCAAGCGGTAAAGGTGTTGAGTGCAATCAGCGAAAAGTACGATCATACATTTACTTATGATGAACAATTGATAGGTGCATGTGCTATTGATGCTACGGGAAATCCACTTCCAGATGAGACCATTGAATCTTGTATGAATTCAGATGCAATCTTGTTAGGAGCAATAGGAGATCCAAAATATGACAATGATCCGAATGCAAAAGTAAGACCCGAACAAGGATTACTTAAGATTAGAAAGACATTAGGTTTATTTGCGAATATTCGTCCAGTAAGAATCTTCGAAAGTCTACAACATCTTTCGGTTCTGAAACCCGAAGTTCTGAATGGAGTAGATATGGTAATCTACAGAGAGTTGACTGGAGGAATTTATTTTGGTGAGAAAAATAGAACCCAAGATGAAGCATCTGACCTGTGCCATTATCACAGATTTGAGATAGAAAGAATCTGCAAATTGGCTTTCAAAGAAGCACAAAGAAGACCAAGAAAAAAACTTTGCCTAATAGATAAAGCAAATGTTTTGGACTCGTCAAGATTATGGAGAGATGTTGTTCAAAATATGAAAGATGATTATCCTACAGTGGAGGTTAGTTATCTATTTATTGACAATGCAGCGATGCAAATGATATTAAATCCAAGTCAATTTGATGTAATTGTTACTTCAAATATGTTCGGAGATATTATTTCTGACGAGGCAAGTGTGCTGGGTGGATCGATTGGGTTACTACCTTCATCATCGGCAGGAGAAAAAGCAAGATTGTATGAACCTGTACATGGCTCATACCCCCAAGCGGCGGGACAAGACATAGCAAATCCGATCGCAACAATTTTATCTGTCGAGATGATGTTGAGAGACTTTGAAATGAAAGAAGAAGCCGACGAAATCATAGAAGCTGTCACGCATTGTGTAGATAATAATTTGCTAACAGTTGATTTATTAAAAGAAAACGCTTTACTTTGCTCCGAACTTGGAGATCAAATATCTAGACACATTTTATCCAAGACTAAAAAAGATTATGGAGTACTTATCTAAAATAAATAGCATTGTGACTAGAGTCAGTGTTGCTGTTTATGTACCTGTCTGTGTCATTATTATAAACGTGATAATTATTATTCAAACTTGATGAAGAGTATGATACTTTAGAATATATAGAAAATATAAAAAAGGTCATTCTCTTCTGAGAGTGGCCTTTTTTTTGTGAAAAAATAAAAAGCGGAATCGCTTAACTGCTAGAAACACTTAATTGCTTCAAAACGCAAACACGACAAAGCGATTGAACAATGCAAGCGATTCTGCGATTAAGCAACAAACAAAAACTATGAGTTTTCAATTGCCTTTTGAAAAATATGAAATTTGCCATTTTGCTGTTGATCTTTCAGTTGACATTTACACGTTGACAAAAGAATGGCCTAGTGAGAAGAAGTTTGGTATGATCAGTCAAATCAGACGGGCAATTATTTCAGGAGGGGCAAACATTGCAGAAGGTACTTCAAGGTTTTCTGAAAAAGAAAAAGCAAGGTTCATCGAAATATCATATGGTTCGTTGATGGAAGTAGCTCATTTCTTATACACACCACAACGCGTGGGAATGATCACAGAAATAGAATTGCAAGAAAGAAAGCCAGTGATGGGAAAATTATCAAATAGAATTAACGCATTTCACAAAAGATTAAAGTCCTAATATTGAAAATTTAGAGGGATTTCGAATATAGTACAACAAACAAAGCGATTAAGCAATTAAAGCGACTTCGCGATTAAGCAGCATTATAGAAATGGAATTAAATAAATATAGTAAGCACGTAACATCAGATCCTTCTCAGCCTGCAGCACAAGCAATGCTGCATGCCATAGGGTTGACTTCTGAGGATCTTAAGAAGCCTCAGATTGGCATCGCATCTACAGGTTGGGAAGGGAATCCATGTAATATGCACCTCAATGATCTAGCAAAAGACATCAAAGGTGGAGTAACCAAGGAAGACCTGATCGGATTGATCTTTCATACGATCGGTGTAAGTGATGGCATATCAATGGGTACGGCAGGGATGAGATTTTCTCTTCCGTCGAGAGATGTGATTGCGGATAGCATCGAAACAGTAGCTTCTGCACAATGGTATGATGCATTGATCGCTGTAGTGGGGTGTGATAAAAACATGCCAGGTGCAATGATGGCTCTCGGCAGATTGAATAGACCAGGAATTATCTTTTTTGGCGGTACAATCGGACCGGGATGTCATGCGGGAAAAGATCTAACAATCATCTCAACATTCGAGGCCTTAGGTGAGCGAATAGCAGGTAATATCGAACAAGATGAGCTAGATCAAATCATTAAAAAAGCATGCCCTGGACCTGGAGCTTGTGGAGGAATGTATACGGCCAATACTATGGCTTCAGCAATCGAAGCTATGGGCATGGCATTACCATATAATTCTTCTAATCCTGCAGTAAGTAAAAACAAACAAGAAGAAGCGGCCAAAGTAGGAGCTGCAATTAACAATCTCTTGATCAAGGATATAAAACCAAGAGACATTGTAACCAAAGCGGCATTAGAGAATGCAATGAAGTTGGTCACAGTACTCGGTGGATCGACGAATGCAGTTCTTCACTTCTTGGCAATCGCAAGATCATTTGACCTTGATTTAGAACTTGAAGACTTCCAAAGAATAACAGATTCTACTCCTTTTTTAGCAGATCTAAAACCAAGTGGAAAGTACGTGATGGAAGATCTTCACAATGCTGGTGGAGTACCTGCAGTTATGAAGTTGATGCTTGACGAAGGGATGATTGATGGCACATGTATGACTGTCACAGGAAAGACAATAGCAGAGAACCTCGCAGAACTTCCAGGATTGAAAGAAGGACAAAAGGTAATCTATCCAGTATCTGAAGCAATCAAAGAAACGGGTCATTTGCAAATGCTATTTGGCAATCTAGCTTTAGAAGGATCAGTAGCAAAGATCACAGGAAAGGAAGGATTAAAATTCTCAGGGCCTGCTCAAGTTTTCGAATCAGAAGATGAAACGAATACCGCCATTCAGGCAAAAAAGATCGAAGCGGGATCAGTAATCGTCATTCGACAATCTGGTCCTAAAGGAGCACCTGGAATGCCAGAAATGCTCAAACCTACTGGCCTTTTGATAGGGGCTGGGCTAGGGAAAGAAGTAGCACTGATTACTGATGGTAGATTCTCAGGAGGAACGCACGGCTTTGTTGTAGGACACATTACACCAGAAGCATACAACGGAGGCATGATAGGACTATTAGAAGATGGAGACATCATCACTATCGATGCAGAGCGTAATACAATTGATGTAAATCTCTCGGATGCTGAAATTGATAAAAGAAGAAAAAATTGGAAACGACCAGAAAAGAAACTAACTGGATTTTTGAAGAAATATAGATATACAGTTAGCTCGGCAAGTGAAGGGTGTATTACGGACGGAGATTATTGATAATTATTGAATTAATCAGTTATTGAATTATTGAATGCTCAATTACAAAAAAGAGAAATTATGACTACACAAACATTGAATAAGCAAGCTAAAACTGCAATCGAAGCAGAACATATTTCTGGCTCTGAAGCAGTTTTAAAGTGTATTCTTCAACACGGAGTAGATACAATATTTGGATATCCGGGAGGTGCGATCATGCCTATCTATGATGCTTTATATTCTTATCAAGACAGGATTACACACATACTGACACGTCATGAGCAAGGAGCGATCCATGCGGCACAAGGATATGCTAGAGTAAGAAGAAGTACTGGTGTAGCCTTTGCTACTTCAGGACCAGGAGCGACCAATCTATTTACAGGGTTGTTGGATGCATTGATGGATAGTACGCCTCTGGTGTGTGTTACAGGACAGATATTTAGTAAGTTGTTGGGGTCAGATGCATTCCAAGAAGCGGATGTGATAGGGTGTACCACTTCGATTACCAAGTGGAATTATCAGATTACAAAGGCTTCCGAGATTCCTGAAGTATTTGCCAAGGCATTTTATGTAGCCAATACAGGGAAACCTGGGCCAGTAGTTATTGATATCACAAAGGATGCACAGCTGGAGATGTTTGATTTTGCGCCATCGGATCCACCAACACTGAGAAGTTATGTGCCGAGACCAAAAGTCAATCAAGAAGCAATCAATGAGGCAGCGGCATTAATCAATAGTGCTAAGAAGCCTTTCATTTTAGCGGGTCATGGAATTCATATTGCCAAAGCCCAGGATCAATTTGTGGAGTTTGTGGAGAAAACAGGAATTCCTGTAGGCAGCACGATTCATGGTCTTTCAGCGATTCCAAACGAACATCCACTTCACATGGGTATGCTTGGGATGCATGGTAATTATGGTCCAAATATGAAGACAAATCAATGTGATGTTTTGATAGCAATTGGCATGAGATTCGATGATCGAGTAACAGGAAATCTTGAAAAATATGCCAAGCAAGCAAGAGTCATTCATATCGAGATCGATCCTTCTGAAATAGACAAAAATGTAAAAACGGAAGTTGCAGTTTTGGCGGATGCAAAAGATGCTTTGTTAGCACTTTTACCAAAAGTAGAAAAGAAGTCATATCCTGGATGGGAAGCTGAATTTCACGAATGTGATAAGATGGAATATGAGAAAGTTATTAGTCGCGATTGTGAGAAGCGAACTTCGGGTCCAATCACAATGGGAAGAGTAATGAAAGAAGTTTCTGATCAGACTAAAGGTAAAGCGATTGTAGCTACAGACGTAGGTCAACATCAAATGATAGCGGCAAGATACTATGATTACAACGGTTATGACCAATGGTTATCTTCTGGGGGGGCTGGCACTATGGGATTTGGACTTCCTGCTGCTATTGGAGCCCAATTAGGGCGAAAAGACGCTACTGTAGTTTGTGTTGTCGGGGATGGTGGATTCCAAATGACAATCCAAGAATTAGGTGTATTAAGCCAATGGAAAATTCCTGTAAAAATACTATTGCTTGATAACAACTATCTGGGAATGGTTCGTCAGTGGCAAGAATTATTTTTTGACAGACGGTACAGTTTTACAGAACTAGAGAATCCTGATTTTATAAAAATAGCGGAAGGATTTGGAGTAAGTGGAAGACAGATAAAGGACAGCTCAGAAGTAGAAGCAGGGATTAAAGAAATGCTAGAATTTGATGGTCCATTTCTACTTCATGTATCAGTAGAAAAAGAAGAAAACATATTTCCAATGATAGCGACAGGGAAAGCAGTGGATGAGATAGTATTAGAGTAATTAAGTGGCTTGCGTAGCAAATACTTAGGCCAGTGTAGAGAATCAAAGATTCGCTGACGGGTTAGTATTTGTTGCTGAATCGCTTGATTTGCCAAATCGCTTCATGGCGTGTACGCTTTATACAGCGATTTACCGATTCTAGCGGTTCAGCGAGTTAGCAATTCTTTAAAAAAGAAAATATGAAAGAAAAAGAAAATATACTATATACGATGGTCATCTTTTCAGAAAATAAGATGGGGATATTGGCTAGGATAGTAACCAATATTACACGACGTCATATCAATATCGAAAGTATTACTTCATCGGTGTCAAGCATTGAAGGGATTCATAGATATACCATTGTTATGAAACTTTCAGAAGAACGTGTACGAAAATTAACGGCTCAGATTGATAAGCAAGTAGATGTGCTAAAGGCATTTTACTATACGAATGAAGAGGTGGTGTACCAAGAAATAGCTCTGTATAAAATCCCTGCAAAGACATTCTATGAAGGAGATACTTCAGAAGCTTTGGTGAGAAAGCACAATGCTAGAGTATTATCTATCGAACCAGAATATATTGTCATCGAAAAGACTGGGCATTATGAAGAAACAGAAGCACTATTGGATGACTTGAGGCCATTTGGTGTCTACGAATTCGTGAGATCGGGGAGAGTAGTAATTGTCAAGCCGATGGAAAGGCTGAATAGTTATTTGGCAACGATAGAAAATTCGCAGTAGCTGCGAATTCAGCGATTCCGCAATAAAAAGAAAAATTACAATTATAAAACGGTTAGAAATAAATACAACAAATCTAACAAATACAACAAATACAACAAATACAACAAATCAAACATTAGAACAATGGCACAATTTAATTTCGGAGGAACCGAAGAAAACGTAGTAACAAGGGAAGAGTTTCCGTATGACAAAGCAAGAGAAGTACTCAAAGATGAGGTGATTGCGATCATTGGATACGGAGTACAAGGTCCTGGGCAAGCATTGAACTTAAGAGACAATGGATTCAAGGTGATCATCGGGCAGAGAAGTCCGTCAAAGTCTTATGATAAGGCAATCGCTGATGGTTTCGTGCCAGGTGAGACATTGTTCTCTATCGAAGAAGCTTGTGAGAAAGGGACTGTCATTCAGTATCTACTTTCTGATGCAGCACAGATTCAACTTTGGCCAACTGTAAAGAAGTATTTGACACCAGGAAAAGCATTGTATTTTTCTCATGGATTTGGTATCACATACAAAGAGAGAACTGGGATCATTCCTCCGGCGGATGTAGATGTAATTTTGGCAGCACCAAAAGGATCAGGAACTTCATTGAGAAGATTATTCGTACAAGGGAAAGGATTGAATTCCTCTTTTGCGGTATTTCAGGATGCTACAGGTCGTGCACGGGATAGAGTAATTGCAATGGGTATTGGTATCGGATCTGGATATTTATTCGAGACTACTTTCAAGAAAGAAGTGTACTCAGATTTGACAGGAGAAAGAGGTTCACTTATGGGTGCTATCCAAGGCTTGTTTGCGGCCCAATATGATCTTCTTAGATCAAAAGGTCATTCTCCATCTGAGGCATTCAACGAAACAGTAGAAGAAGCAACAGAATCGTTATACCCATTAGTTGCAGAAAACGGAATGGACTGGATGTATGCGAACTGTTCTACGACTGCACAAAGAGGGGCACTGGACTGGTGGAAAAAATTCAGAGATGCAGTGAAACCTGTATTCGAGGAGCTATACGAAAGTGTAGAGACTGGAAATGAAGCACAGTTGTCTATTGATAGCAACAGTAAGGCAGATTATAGAGTGAAGCTAGAAGCGGAATTAGATGAGTTAAAGAACTCTGAAATGTGGCAAGCGGGTAGAGCAGTAAGGAGTTTGAGACCTAAGAATTGATTTGTATCAGATAAGTATGAATTTGATATTGACGGTACATCTAATAGCAAGCAATCGTTATTTACACAGCAGTATTGTCGAAAAATCATCTACTTATGAAAGTTCATTTTCAATTTCTTCTAGTTTTTATATTAATAAATGTGTCATGTAATCAAGATGCTGCAGTTGATGTAAATGGATCTGGGGTATTTTAGCGAGCAATTAATATAAAGTATAGCCAATCTGAGGGAGGGTTTGTTGTAAATGATATTGACAATTCTTCGGTTCATCTTGATCTAGAATTATATAGCGAAAGTGCAGGAAAAGATATAGATCGAATAGAGTGGTATTTCCGCTATCGGATCAATGATAGTATTTCTGTATCAATTCTAGATCGAGTAATTCCGAGTGATGATCTTGAGTTGCAAGAAAATGGACTATTGGCGTATAATTGTGAGTTTAAGGCGACATCAGTATTGGATAAGTTAGGACTAGAGTTGACGATGTTAGATGGTGAGGGTAGTTTTCTCATTGATGCACAGATCATAATGAAAGATGGGACTATGTATAGCGCTTGCAACTCTGACAACGATCTGCAAGGGCAGAATGGTTTTGATGGTTTGTTTAGGCTTGTGGTTCCAGTTATTTATTCCTACTCACTTGCAGGTGAATATTTGGCACATACTGAATCTTTTGACCTTGAATTCAGCATCACTATTTGTTCCGGAGAGATATGGGAAGGGAATATTGTGATCGAGAAAGATACAGAAGGTTTATATCTTGTAAAAACGGAAAATGCAGCGGGCGAGTTGCTAATTGATCTTTCAATTGGTCACTACTACGCTTGTTATGATAATCAATCTCAGGAGCAGATGCCAAATGGCGATTTAAGAATTAAGGATGATTTCGGTTTTCTTTCTTTCCAAGGAGCATCTCAATGGGGAGAAACTTATGGATTTGAGATAGTTGAGGTTGATGGGAAGAAATTAATCTTAAAATTTTTTAATGATTACGGAGAAGTTGCAAAAACTACCATTACCAGGTTAGATGGAGATTGGTATGAAGGTTTAAGGAAGGATTAGTGATGTTCAACAAAAATCGCCTTGTGCTTAATCACTAAGTCAAATTCTTTAACAAAGACGGTTTCCCTATTATCTGTCTCTTATACACATCTC
>CAJXUU010000251.1 GCA_913061325.1 uncultured Saprospirales bacterium
ACGAGATTTCTGCCTGTCTCGTGGGCTCGGAGATGTGTATAAGAGACAGTTGCATAACCATTTTGAGACTACAATAGTTGATATTGGTAATCTTAATTCAGTAAACGCATCTACTATATATCAAGTAATTTCTGAACTTCAAGATGGATATATATTACCTGTTTTAATTGGAGTAGATCTTGATTGTTTTAAAGAATTTTGCCAAGCAATGCTCATGGAAGGTAAATTATCTAATTGTGCATATGTTTCCAATGGAATATCGTTATCTGATGAAAAGTATAATATTGAAAATATTGGCTATCAAAGGCACTTTATTCCTAAATTTCAATTTCAAGAAATTCTTGATTCTAATACGGCGGGACTGAGTTTAGGTGCATTACGAGCAAATCAAAGAATACTTGAACCAATATTAAGAGAAAGTAATTACCTGCATTTTGATTTAGCATCAATAAGAAGATCTGATTGTCCTAATGTTCAAAACGCTTTGCCAACTGGTCTTCACTCAGAAGAGGCATGTCAAATAATGAGGTATGTGGGGGAAGGATTAAGATTAAAATTAATTACTATTGATTCTTTTGGACTAAATGAAAATTCGATTCAGGAGGCATTATTAGTTTCAGAGTTAATTTGGTATTTGCATGAAGGGGTAGAACTTAGATCCAAAGATCATCCTGCATATTCTAAAGACTTTAAAGAATATATCATAGAACTGAATGAAGTTGATCATTCGTTGATATTTACACAAAGTAATAAATCAGGGAAATGGTGGCTTAAGCTCGAAAATAATTCTAACAAATATGTTTCTTGTGCATATGAAGAGTATAAGCAAACTATTGACAATGAAATTCCAGACAGATTGTTGAAACTTTTATAAATAGGGAATCAACTTTTCGAGGGCTATACCTCTTGACCCTTTAAGAAGTATAGTTTGATTTCTCAAGGGCTTCTCAGCTAATAGTTCTGTCAATCTCGTAGTGTCATTGAAATAATAAAAGTCTGTTGGGAAGTTAACATTCTGAAATTCTCTCCCTACTAAGAATACAGACTGAAATCCTAGTTCTTTTATATAATTAATTAATTCTTGGTGTTCTAATTTTGATTCCAAACCAAGTTCCAACATATGCCCAATAATTAATGTTTTATTTTTAGCGGTTGCTTTATATAAATTTTCTATACTAACTTTCATGCTAGAAGGATTAGCATTATAAGCATCAAGTATCAAAACATTGAATTCTGTATTTTTTATTTCAGATCTATTGTTAGATGGAATATATTCTGATAATCCTTTTGAAATTTCTTTGTTGGTAATTTGAAAATATTGGCCAATTGTAATTGCTGCTAACATGTTTTTTGCATTATAACCACCGCTCATATTTACAGAATATTCAAACTTTTTATAGACTATTTTTAAATAGGGAAATTCCGTTAAGGTCTGGATTTGAGCACTATCATATGCAATAGCATTATCTTTCTCTAGTATAGACTTTGCTAAGTTTTTATCAGCAAGATCAAAAAAGATCTGGCCATTTATTTTTCTAATGAATTCATATAGTTCGGTTTTAGCTTTTCTGACACCTTCGATATTACCAAAACCTTCTAAATGCGCTTTACCGATATTAGTAATTAAACCATAACCAGGCATTGATAATTCTGAAAGAAATTTGATTTCACCTTGATGATTTGCCCCCATTTCTATAATAGCTATTGTGTGATTATTTTTTATCGACAATAAACTGATAGGTACACCTAAGTGATTGTTGAGATTTCCTTTAGTTGCAAATACTTCATATTTTTGAGATAATACACTAGCTAATAATTCTTTTGTTGTGGTTTTTCCGTTCGAGCCAGTAAGTCCAATTATAGGGATTTGGATAGTACTACGATGATATCGTGCAAGGTTTTGTAATGCTCTTTCTACATTAGTTACAAGAATAGTATTAGATACATCTTTATACACTTCATCTTCAATGACTACATACTTAGCTCCTCCTTTTAACGCGGATTCAACATATAAGTGTCCATCAAAATTTGGTCCTCTTAATGCAAAAAACATTTGATTTTCAGAAATAGTCCTAGAATCAATAGATACGCCAGAGCATTCTTGGTATTTTTTATGAAGTTCAGAAGTTATCATGTTTTTATTTAAATTAAGTAGGAGTTGTAGAATATCTCAACACAAAGAAAAAGCCTTTGCATCAATTAAGTTACAAAGGCTTTAATATCTTTAAAAGAATATTATTAATATCTTCTTTTAACTTTTTTCTTTCCTTCTTTGAAAGTGTTTCCACCAGTATCTTCATTTCCACCTTCTCCTCCTACTCTAGTCATAGCACATCTGAATCCTAATGATCTATCAGATTTGTCTCTTTGCTTGAATTTTCTAGCACCTGGAGATAACCAGAATAATCTGTCGGCCCATGAACCACCTTTGATAACCATTGATTCATCATTAATTAAAGTAGTTTTACCATAACCGTATGTTATAGATTCGTCATCATCATCTTGGTAATCTCTAGCATCACCGACTCTATAATTTTCTCTTGTAGCTACTTCTTCATCTGTTACATCACGGTATTTAAGATTTCCAAGGCTATCCTTTTCAGTGATATTTCCTGTTTCATCAATAACGATTTGTTTAAATTCATTACCTCTGTATGGATTAAGATCTTGTTGTTCTGTATCTTTCAAAGATGATCCAGTAAGTGGTCTGTATACATCTGCTGTCCATTCAGCAACATTTCCAGCCATATTGTATAAACCAAAATCATTTGGTAAGAAAGCTCTAACTGGACCTGGTGTAGATGCATTATCATTCAATGCTCCTGCCATACCCATATAATCACCTCGTCCTCTTTTGAAGTTAGCTAAGATTTTACCTTGTGTACCATTTCTAGTTTTGTATCTAGCTGTATTGCCATTCCATGGGAAAATTCTCTTATCAGTAATTACTTCATCTTTAGATGATGCTTGATTTCCTTGAAGTGCTAATGCAGCGTACTCCCATTGTGCTTCGGTAGGAATAATGTAAGCAGGAAGTAGGATACCATCCTCAAATTTTACTTGTCGTTCTCCGCCCGTTACTAGATCTGGCATGTTTTTCTTTACATTTCCTTGATATTGACCATCAAGGTATGCATCAGTGTCGAATACATCAGAATCTTTCTGATCAGGACTTGGGTTTAAAATACCCCTCTGTATTAATAACATTTCATTTACCCTGTCTGATCTCCAAGCAGCATAATCATTAGCTTGATCCCAGTTAATACCTACGACTGGATAATCATCATAAGATGGGTGACGAAAGTATGTTCTTACAAGAGGTTCGTTATATGCTAACTCCTCTCGCCATACTAGTGTATCAGGAAGTGATTGTTTATGTACTTCTGGATATGAAACATAATGTGTCTTTGTCCAATGTAAGTATTCCTTATAGAATGAGTTACTAACTTCTGTTTCATCCATGTAAAAAGATGAGACAGTTACTCTTCTAGGATTGTTATTCCATTCGAAAGTTACATCCTCAGAAGTAAGTCCCATTGAAAATGTTCCACCTTCTATTAGAACTAAATTAGGGCCAGTAATCTGACCTTCATAATCTAATTTTTCGAATCCTCCCCATTCAGGATCGTTATACTTCCAGCCTGTGGCATCAGAAGTCTCACCACCTTTACTACAAGACCCCAATATTAAACTTGCAGTGAAAGCGACAGTCATAAATTTTAATAAACTCTTCATTCTGTTAACTTGTTTTAACCGTTAAGTCGGCAAATATAATTAAATTTTAGTAGTAGTCTTATCATTCAAAATATTTAGAGACATTTATTCTGAAAGAAGAAATATTATCTCTGCTAATTTTAAAAGCACAAACTATACCATTCTATCGAAATAACATAAGACAATCGTTGTACTTACTTTCTTTTGGCAGCAATTTGTCAAAATTCATAACTACAGATATCTCATGACTACCACCACTTCCGATGGATAACCCCGAAATTGTATAATCAAAACTATAAGTGATCTTAAATATTCCAGATTTTCCCCCAACTGAAGCTATTACTGAATCACTATTTAATCCAGAGTGCCTGTACCAGACTCCCCCAAATGCTTGAATGACATTGACATACGCACCGACATTCGCCTGCCAAAAGTCATTTTGTTTTACAAATAAGACGTTCGGTGATATAAACGTACCGTTTTCACCATTATTGCCTCGGTCTAAATTGATTTGAGTTCCGCCGTGTATAGACCATCTAAGTGGTAGATTTCCTTTTTCTCCTGTCAAGTCATTAATGAAATCTATATTAGGAGTATTCATATGTTTGAAAGATAAGCCTCCATAAAATCGAGAAGAATAGAGCAGAAAGCCTGACGATACATCTAAATAACTTTTTGAAGGAGCTGGGTTTAGAATTTCAGCTGTAGGAAATGAAATTCCACCAGGTGTAGTCAATCCAAATTGGGGGTCTAAATTATCTAGAAAAATAAGCTTAGACTGGTCAATTCTTGTTTGTCCATATGCTACATCTAGGCCACCTTTAACATATAATTCATCAATTATTCTAATGCGATAAGAATATATACCTCCTAGTTTAGTGGTCTTTAATGCTCCGTTTCCAGAGTCATCTGCTGTGACATATAATCCTATTCCATTTGATTTATTCCATCTTTGATCATATGCAACAGAATAGGTTGTATAGGCATTGTCAATTGATGGCCATTGGTTACGGTATGTAACAGATACTAAAGCACCTCTTGTATTTCCTGCAAATGAAGGGTTAATGAGTATAGGTGAATTGTAATATTGAGAATATACAGGATCCTGTCCAAATACCGATGTGGTAATTAGAAAAGAAATGAGTAGTATCCCTAATATTTTAATATTCATTGATTTATTTAAAAATGAGTTTTCCCCTTACTCAACTTCAAAGCTATAAATTTAAATTCATCACTAGTAATTTGATAGATCAAAATGAAAATATCTAACTATTATATGAAAGCTAAAAGATTAAGGGAACGTGAGAACGCTATTTCTAGTTCATTTATTTTCATTAATTAAAGATAAAGTGTGGAATGAATTATAACGACATTTTATGCAATGTTTCTACAATACAGTCGCCCACAATGCGTTTTTAAGTTGTTATCTATAAAAACGACTATACCTCACGTATAAATAATTTATATTTGACACGCACTTAAACCAAATCAGACTCAAGAACTAAATAAAGCATGAAACAACTGTCAATCTTATCTTTTTTTCTATTTGCTAATATTTCGATGACTATAGCCCAAGATACATATTCATCAGAATTGAGTATTACTTGGGAACAACGCTATTTTGAAAATATTCATAACGGGAAGGATGCAATTGCATATCTGGGTTTTGAGGGTGAAGCTTTTGATGCTTTACAACCCAATAAAGTAAGACTTATTCATCATTTGCCACTTCAAGGACATGGAGACCTCGTTATAAAAATCAAACCCATCGAAATATCCTCTATAGACTTCTATGGGCAAAAGGGTGATTCAGTATTCCAAGAAGATTGGGAAATTGATTATCTTGTAACTCAATCAAGTGACAATTACACTGCAAATATTTCAATAGTTCCAATCAGGAAGACTAATATTGGATTTGAAAAGCTTGAATCTTTTAAGCTTTCTGTTAGTTATTCTCCGAAATCTGAGTCTACAACAAGAGATCCAGGAATGACAGAATCTTCAATGCTCTCAAATGGGAAAATATATAAAATTGCTATACCAAGCGAAGGGATTTATAAGATAAATGGTGATTTTCTTTCAAACGATCTTGGGATAGATTTAAATACAATCAATACGAATAATCTCCAACTATTTGGAAATATTGGAGGACGCCTTCCGCAAAATACAAGTGCTAATCAGCCCGATGATATTTCTGAAATTCCTCTTAAATTAGAAGTTGGAGATGACGGGAAAATGTCAAATGATGAGTACTTCTTGTTTTATGCTGAAGGTCCTGACAAATGGTCTTATGATAATGAGGTAGCGGGCTATGTACATCAAAAGAATGTTTATGATAAAAACAACTTTGTATTCTTGAAGGTAGATGGAAATGCAGGAAAGAGGGTACAGACAATAAATTCATCTGGGACAGCGGAATATCAAAGCGATGAATTTGATTTTTTACAAATTTATGAGGACGAAAGAACTAATCTGCTAGGTACATATTCAAGTACGGAAGGAACAGGTAAAGATTGGTATGGAGAATATTTTGCTTTAGAAACAACTCAGGAATTCGAAAATAAATTCGATATTTCTGATTTGGCAATAGGAGGGCCTGGAACCATATCCATGAATTTTGCAGCAAGAAGTGAGACGAGTTCTAAAGTGAACCTTTCTGTAAATGATGATGAATTCGATAAAACAGCAAATGGTGTTAGCTTATCTAATATTGAATCACAATATGCTTATAATGTAAGATTTAGAGAAGATATTAGTTTGGTGAGTGGATCAAATAGTATCGAAGTGGAATATGTGAAGTCATCTTCGCCTGATGAGGGATGGTTAGATTATATCCAGCTAGAATATAGAAAAAGGATTACAAATAAATACGAACAAATAAGAATTAGCGATAGTAAATCATTGACATTTAGTACTTCATCCTTGTTAGTACCATCAGGAATTACTGTTTGGGATGTTACTAATTTAAATAACACTTCCATAATAACACCTCAAAGCGATAAGATAATATATACATCTAATGCTGAGTTAAAGACATTTTATTATGCAGATGCTACAAACTATTTAGTGCCTGTTGCAATTGGAGAAATTGGTAATCAAAACTTACATGGGATTCAAAATGCCGATTTTGTTATTGTCTATCATCCAGATTTTGTAGATGCGGCTGAAAGGTTAGCTGAACATCGGAGATTGCATAATGGATATATAGTTGAAACTGTGGATGTGACTAAAGTTTATAATGAATACTCTTCAGGAAGAGTAGATCCAACTGGGATAAGAGATTTTGCAAGAATGTTACACCTTAGAGATGAAGGATTTAAATACATGTTGCTGTTAGGTGATGGATCTTATGACTATAGAGCTATTTCTCCTAATTTATCAGACCATAATTTTATACCGGTATATGAGACTGATGAGTCTCTGCATCCGATAGAAGGATTTCCATCAGATGATTTTTATTCTTTATTGAGTGATGAAGAAGGTGAGAATAAATTAAGAGGCGGCTTAGATATAGCTGTAGGTAGAATTCCTGTCACAACTGCAGAAATGGCAAATGGAGTAATAGATAAAGTGATAAATTATGATACAAATAAAGAATCATATGGTGATTGGAGGTTAAGGATAGCATTTGCGGCAGATGATGAAGATACAAATTTACATGTTAATCAAGCAGATGAATTAGCTGAAAGCGTGGAAATAACTCACCCTATTTATAATCAATCAAAAATATATTTTGATTCTTATGTACAAGAATCCACTCCAGGAGGAGATCGATATCCAGCTGCGTCAGCAGCGATAAATACTGGTATTCAAAAAGGGGCTCTTATTCTAAACTATATGGGACATGGTGGCCCGAAAGGATGGTCTCAAGAAAGAGTGTTGAAAATATCAGATATAGGTACTTGGAATAATCCTGATCGATTACCAATATTGATTACAGCTACATGCTCATTTACAGGATATGATGATCCCGCATTAATTTCTGCGGGAGAAGAAGCAATCCAGAAACCTAATGGAGGAGTAGTTGCCCTATTTTCAACAGTGAGAGCTGTATATGCGAGTGCTAATAAGAGATTAGCAAAGGCGATATTCGATCAAATATTTAAGAAAATAGATGGTAAACCTCAGACGATTGGAGGTGTCATGACTACCGCGAAGAATAATACAACGAACCCTTCTAATGTGACCAATGATAGAAAATTTGCCTTGATAGGTGATCCATCTCAAACTATAGCAATACCTACTTATAATATTGCTACGACAGAAATAAATGGGCAGAGTGTATCAAATATTGATACCATTAGGGCATTAGAAAAAGTTACTATTAAAGGTATGATTACAAATGAAAATGGATCAATAATTTCAGATTTTAATGGAACTGTTTATCCAACCATATATGATAAAGAATCGACATTAGAAACGCTTGCTAATGATCCGAAAAGTAATGTCAAGGAATTTGGAGTTTATAGAAATATTTTATTCAAAGGTTCTGCCAGTGCGACAAATGGGGAGTTTGAGTTTACATTTGTCATGCCAAAGGATATCAATTACGAATTTGGCAATGGAAGAATATCTTATTATGCTTATGATGGAGGATCTAGAGATGCAGCAGGTAATTTCAATAGTATTACAGTAGGAGGGACAAACCCTGATGTAGTATTTGATGAAGAAGGACCGGAATTAGAATTATTTATGAATGATGAGAAGTTTGTGTTTGGAGGAACTACCAATGAGAACCCAATTCTACTTGTTAACCTGAGTGATGATCTAGGAATCAATGTAAGTGGTACAAGTATAGGACATGATATCACAGCAATATTAGATCTGTCTCTTATACACATCTGACGCTGCCGACGAAGAGGATAGTGTAG
>CAJXUU010000252.1 GCA_913061325.1 uncultured Saprospirales bacterium
TCGGCAGCGTCAGATGTGTATAAGAGACAGGAAGAGTTAGGAAGATACTGGAATCTAGGCAATGGATTCAACTGGTACGAATTACCAATCGAGTCACATGCCATGATGATTGAGTTCTTTACCGAAGTTAAGTCCGAAGAAAACTTTGTAGAAGACATGAAAATATGGTTGTTGAAAAACAAACAAACGAATCATTGGAAAACGACCAAGGCTACATCTGCAGCGATCTATTCTCTTCTTATACAAGGAGAAAAACGAGGCATGATCTCTTGGATCGAAGAAAGCAATGAACCAGATATCAGTTTAGGCAATACTAAGATTGATCTAGCACAAGAAGGCACAGAAGCTGGCACTGGATATTTCAAGAAATCTTGGACTGCATCCGAAATCACATCCGACCTCGGACAGATTTCCATCAAAAACAACAATGAATCTATCGCTTGGGGAGCGGCTTACTATCAATACTTCGAAGACCTCGATAAAGTCGATGATTTCCAAGAGACACCCCTTCAAGTAACTCGTAACCTATTTGTAGAAGAAATGACCGATAGTGGCCCACAATTGGTCTCTACCGATAAAAATGGCATCCATCCCGGCGACAGACTGATCGTCAGAATCGAAATCAAAGTAGACCGTAACATGTCCTACATACACCTAAAAGACATGCGAAGCAGTGGTTTCGAACCAGAAAACGTCTTAAGCGGCTACAGATGGAAAGGCGGCTTAGGATACTACGAGAGCACTAGAGATCTAGCCTCTCACTTCTTCATCAGTCAATTGAACAAAGGGACTTATGTTTTTGAGTATCCTGTAAGGGCTGTACATAAAGGAGATTTTAGTTCTGGGATTACGAGTATTCAGTGTATGTATGCTCCGGAATTTACTAGTCATAGCAGCGGAGGAAGAGTTGAGGTAGATTAATATAGCCCCAAAGGGGTTAATTTTCTACAGCGATGGGTTTTTAACCCATCGCTTATGTAATTATATAAAGTAAGAGCCCTGAAAGGGTGCAATTATATCCTCCGATAAATGATTAAAACCTAAAACCTAATACCTAATACATTAAACCCATTGCACATGCCACAATCTTTATCAAATACATTGATACATATCGTTTTTAGTACAAAACATCGCAAAGAGTTTATTGATGATTCCATTGAGGAATCCTTATTTGGGTACATTGGTAAAGTTTGCAATGATCAAAAATGCAAAACTATAATAGTGGGTGGGTATCGGAATCATGTACATATTTTTTGCAGCCTCTACAGGCCGTTATCCCAATCAGATTTGGTAAAGGAAATAAAATCTTATTCTTCAAAATGGATAAAAACTCAAGGTGAAGCTTACTCTGACTTTTATTGGCAAGATGGTTATGCGGTATTTTCTGTTAGTCAATCCAATTCTACACAAATAATTAATTACATAAAAAATCAAAGGATCCATCATGGAGGTAAGTCATTTCAGAATGAATATAGACAACTTTTAACTTCGAATGATATTCCATACGATGAACGATATGTGTGGGATTAATTGATGATGGTTTTATCGCAATGGGTTGAAACCCATTGCTGTCGGAATTACGCCCCTTTGGGGCTTTTGATAGAAAAATACACCCAAATGATAAAAAAACTAATATCTTATTTCTTCGCAGGCCTAGTCACAATCCTCCCCATATCAATTTTTGGATGGCTGATATATTATGTAGTGAATTTCTGCATGACATACTTAAATCTAGAATCAACCATTATAGGAATCTTAATCGTAGTCCTTGGTCTCATCCCATTGGGATACATAGTGAAAACTTATCTTGGAGGAAAAGTATGGAATGACATAGAAAAAAGATTCTACAGAATTCCGGTGCTGGGTCAAATCTATAAAGCGTTACAGGACATAACAAAGTCAATCGTAGGATCAGAAAATAAATTCACAGAACCAGTAATCGCGGAATTGACTGAAGGGAGTATGTATAAAATCGGTTTTGTCACAAATAAAGATGTTGCGGGTCTAATCGGGAATCATGAATTTGGAAAGGAAAACTCAGGTGATATGTATCTCGTTTATTTTCCAATTTCCTTTAGCCTTGCTGGAGATATATTCTTAGTGCCCAAAAGTAAGTTGAAGCCTATTGATAGAAACAATAAAGCTATAATGCAAACCATTATTTCAGGTGGGATTATTGAACAGGATTATGCTGATGATGCCGCCAAAGTAAGTGATACTATGGATAAGCCAAAATAGAGTAGGGAACCCTCTTTTTTACACAATCAAACCCAAATAAATCTTTTTATAAAAATAAATATTATCTAACATCCCTATAACTCATTGATAGTCTATGTCTTTAGTTAACACCCAAAACAAGTATAGTAAAGTCATTAAATTTTAGATTGAAATATACTTGCATTTATTAATTGTGTAACTATCTTTGCAGCCCGTTCGAAGGAACTAGAAAAGAAAAACAAAGGTTATATACCAAGATAACCTAATAAAGATATATCGCGGGGTGGAGCAGTTGGTAGCTCGTCGGGCTCATAACCCGAAGGTCGTCAGTTCAAGTCTGGCCCCCGCTACTAAGAAAAGCTGAATCAGAAATGATTCAGCTTTTTTGTTTTTATGCCTTATCTTAGTATTAAAACCAATTATGAACGATGAATTCACTCGCTAATCCGATTTATTTGACATAAGCGTATAAAGAGTCTTCAGCAATCCATTGAAACTGATTGTCAGCTTTTTCCAAGAGAAATAAGTAAGCCAAGACAGTAGTGAAAAAATGACACCTACGAAATAGATATAAGCGATATTGGAGTTTATCGCAAAGATAATCGACAATACAAAAAGAATAAAAAAATAGGACATCCAAGATCTGGAGATTCTTACCCAATCCCATATCATCCGCAATGATACTGCCAACGCCTATTTTTACATTCTTCACCAACCAAGAATATCCTCTTAATTGATATGGACGGAACGTAGCTTTAAGACCTTTCTGTTGATCAGTAGTTTCGAATGATGTGAGTGACTTGATTAGTGATTTTACATATTGAGAAAGTAATATTGTGCTTTCATTGAACTCTTCAGCCAATGCGATGGAAAGTAGCTCGATATTAGAAAGGTCGCTACTCTTGGACAACTCTTTTTCTAGTTGGGCGAAATCAGCTACATCAATATAAATGTATTGGCTTTTGTACTTAATCAACGTGCCTGCCCTTGTTACTAAATCTTGGAATTCTTGGACCGAAACTACATGCTTACCTAGACTCACTTTCCAGTCAAATGACTACATATTGGCCAGTCCTAGAAGACCACTAGACTATCCATCGCTGGCACCCACACTGACTGACTTTTTAGGCCTTATTAGATGTTTGAGAGATTTGGGCAAGACGACTTTGATACCCAATAGTTTCATTATCGGTTGGATATGGAAGAGGAAATCTGGTAATTCATAAGCTGTGTATTCCAGACCAGAACTACCTTTTGTATTGATATAATCTCCGATCCTCGGCATATATTGGCTCAATAAATCAAGATCCTTATAGAAATCAAACAAGAATGATTTGTCTTTCTTTGAATTTACAAAGACAGAAAAGTCCTGTGGAACGGTCATGTCTCCATCTTTCTGACCAATCTGAATATCTATATAGAACTTATCATGTCTTTCTTCGACTTTGATTACTGGAAAATAATTACCTAAATCAAAGCTAAACATACGCAGCCAGCGACTGATAGAATTAGGAATTGAAGACTCTGAAAGCCCATCAAAAATTCCTTCTATTCCTTTGTAAAATAAAGCCAGAAATCTATCATCAAATTGATCCACATCTTTAGACAATCTATGGATTAAATCAGTGATTAATATGGACAAGGTTATGAATGTATACCCATGTTTATCATCATCAAGAGCAATGCCTTGTAAAGCACTATGCGCTTCAATTATTTCCCTGATCGTATCATCCAATATTGCAGGTGTCCAGAATATGACATATCTATTATCTGCTTTTTCTTAGAATGTCGGAGTCACCAATCCATTCGCCAAGCAATGCAATGCTAGGTTCAGTAGTTGATGATAATAGCTGGTTGTAAATGGTCTAAGTTCCAAGTCTTTCTTCTCGTATGACATCAGCGACTCTAGATTAAAACCATCGCTATCTATCTTTCCATTCTTAAACCCAATAGAGAGCGATTTATATGATTTGTCTACTGATTTCTCACTATAATATATAGATAGATCCACTTTTTCATCTACTACTCTCTGAGTATTTTTTGCTATCTTTTTGAGCTGTGTGTCATATACTGTTCTGAAGTTTCCTGTAGTGTAAAATGACGGTTGTTCTTCGAGTAATGACATCAACTCTGCCTTCCTATTTTTGAGTTTTGAGTAATCTAGGGTAGGCAAAGAATTTTGTGTTGTCTTTTCGGTATTCTTATGCTCATGGCTATTAAAAAATGATTCCTGAGAACCGACCATTTGATTTTGAATGTCGTAGATGTTGATATCCCGTTCCGCTAGCATGGTAGGCAAGTCTATCCCTCTAAATTCAAAAGGAACAAAAGGATTATTATCGATATCCGAACATACTTTATAGATAGATGCGGCCAAGTGTTTGCAAGGAACTGCCCAATCTGGACAAGAGCATTTCATGTCCATATCTTTAGATGAAGAAGGAAATATTTTCACTCCCGACTCTAATGCCACTTCTAATAATTTGGGATCCATTTTACCATTCATCAATCTGCTGATGATAGTAGGATACTCCATTACTTTATCCAGCATATTATGGACTTTTGTAATGGGGAGCTTCCCCACACTCAGTGCAACCTTATACGGTTTCGGTCGACTCCCTTTTACTTTGGTAAGTATTGTAGCATCTTTGATTATGATCTCATCTACCATGCCTCTTCGTGCATATGATATGCCCCTAGGGATCCTGTTGCTATGATCTATTCTACTTAGAGAGGCTAGCCATTGCTAACCCCACCATGTATTTCCATATTGTTCTCTTGCCATTTTATTGGACTACATTTGATATTGTAATGGTAAAAGTAAACTAGGATTGGATAATTAAAAAAAAATATTTTTGAAATACTAAAATTCAACTAAAATTCTCTATTGCATTTTAGTTGAAACCTTGAAAATTCACCTTCTTTGAGGAGACATGTTCAGAGGGCTATACCTTATCTTTTTCTTATTAGTAAATATTGGAAATTAGATGCTGTTTTGGTAGCCCTATATGTGGTAATTCCTATTTTTTTTTGCTGAAAATCAATTAGAACTCAAGGGAATGCTCTTTACTTAATGACTATCATAATGTGGAATTACTAGTGCTTTGTCACCATACATATGAAAAAACCTGTTGTTGATCGCAGGTATAAACCAATCATCACCATTGCACTATTGTCATAATCGCTCAGCATAAGTTATCATTTGTCGGAGACAGTATCAATAGCGAATATGATATGCCCCTTATTTATAATTGCTGACCACATACACTGATTATCATAATCGCTCAGCAAAAGATACCTTATGTCGAAGACTGCAGCCATTTAGCGAATATGATACTCCGATTGCTAATTATTGTAAACCAACACTAAAATCATAATCGCTCAGCAAAAGGTATCATTTGTCGAAGAAACTATCAATAGCGAATATGATATGCCCCTTAATTTAAGATTGTTGACCAGATCAACTGATTATCATAATCGCTCAGCAAAAGGTATCTTATGTCGAAGACTGTATCAAAAAGACAGAAGAAAGAATTGAGTGCGCGTAAATAGAGAATGGGTTAAAAGGCTAATTAATCACACCCCAAATCAATAACACTCTGCACATCCGAATTCGGAATACAACTTCCTGAAGGCACTGAATCAGGTTGATATCTGATTAAATCAGGATCACTCAATCCAACTTTTATAAAAGCTTTTAAGTGTTGTTTCTCCAAATCGGTAAGATTAAGAGGTTTGAATTTTACGGACATTTGAGATTCTGGGACATTCATGTTTTCTCTAACGCCATTGTTCTTATATTCAATAAGGTCGTCAAGTGTTTTGGCACTAGATCCGTGAAAGAAGAAGTCAGAATCAGCATTATTGTAGATACCAGGAACTTTATATTTATATAGATCCTCGTCCTTTTGGGTAAAACCGGCTCTACCTAAATTTCGTGGATCATCGGCTTCTGTTGAGTAAGATGGTTGTTGGTACATATCATTTACTCCAAGAGCATGAAACTCAGGCGAAGCTAAATTTTCATTATAATGGCATGTGTAACAATTAGCTTTACTGAAAAACAATATGGCACCTTTCTTTTCTTGATAACCTAATGCATCTTCATTTCCTTTTAACCAATTTTGGAAAGGAGCCTTGTTAGATATTATTGTTCTGATATATGCTGCCAATGCGAGCGTTGCTGTTTCTGATGTATATCTTTCTTCTTCTGGAATATCAGTGAAAGCTTCATCAAACATTTCAGTATAACCAGCTGCGTCTGTTACATCTTTTGTGACTTTTATCCTATGAATTACTATTCCTTCCAATAGTTGAGTCTCAATTCCTGATAATCCAAGGTAATTTAATTGTGTTTCATGATTCGTATCCCAAACATCCTCAGTGCCAATATTTACTCCTCCAGCACCAAATCGTCCATTCCAAAAGGTATTTGTTACGTAAGCAACATTAACTAAACTTAAAGCTCTTACATCTTGAACATCTAACTCATCCTCTACGTAATCAATACTCATGAGCCTGTTTTCTCCATTGATACCAAAACCAACACCGCCATCTGCTATTCCCTGAAAAGTACCTGGCTTGAAACCCGCTTCTGGAATATGACACGTTGCGCACGAATAGGTACCCATACCTGATGCTTTTCTTGCATCCGTAGCTAGGGCAGTATCGTAAAACATGAGTTTACCAAGGTTAACTTTCTCTTCAGTAAGTGGATTCTTAGGATCCTGAGGGATCTCATCTAGATCATTTTCAGATGGAAGAATGTAAAAATCAAGGTTTCCATTTGGAGAGGATGCTGTAACTAGATTCCTCAATTTATTGTCTAACTCCACTAGGGTAGGCATTCTATCCTTGGTACAAGAAAAAACTGTGATGGCTAATATTGTAAATACGAGAGTTATCTTTCTCATCAATTATTCTGATTTAAAATCGGGTAATATGTCAATGGGTCCGCAAATATAACGATTTCTTACAAATGAGCACACTATTTACAAGAAATTTTAAGCAGGATAAAGGATGCGTATTTTTGTAACTGTTTAATTTATAGTTAAATGTATATTACATATTATCGTAATATGTTTATTTGACATCTTATTAACATTTTGATTCGTTGTCAAGGCAACTATTTTGACATTTCAAACAAAGAGTCAAATTATTCTTTATCTGCTATATTATTCTATTTTTGCAGTCATTAATTAAACGTTGTCTTACTCAATGTGTTCATTATTTAGTTTGAATGGATTTAGTTTTAGAATTGAGAGAAAAAAAGAAAGAAAAATATAACTGATGTCAAGAATACTAACACTTAGAGATGCCTTAAACGAGGCAATGAAGGAAGAGATGAGAAGAGACGAATCTGTCTTTTTGATGGGGGAGGAAGTAGCCGAGTACAATGGAGCATACAAAGTAAGTAAAGGTATGTTGGACGAGTTTGGTCCAAAGAGGGTAATCGATACACCTATTGCAGAACTTGGTTTTGCAGGAATAGGCGTTGGTGCAGCTATGAACGGCCTTAGACCTATCATAGAATTTATGACTTGGAATTTTGCTGTTTTGGCATTTGATCAGATTGTAAATAATGCAGCAAAGACATTATCTCAATCAGCTGGTGAGTTTGGTTGTCCTATTGTTTTTAGAGGACCATCAGGTGCTGCAGGACAGTTAGCACAACAGCATTCACAAACATTCGAATCTTGGATGGCAAATGTACCTGGACTTAAAGTGATCTCATGTATCGATCCAAAAGATATGAAAGGTCTACTAAAGTCAGCAATTCGAGATGATGATCCGATCTGTTTTATGGAGTCTGAGCAATTTTATGGTCACAAAGGTGAAGTGCCAGAAGAAGAGTATCTTACTCCAATCGGAAAAGCTGCAATCAGAAGAGAAGGAACGGATGTAACAATAGTATCATACAATAAAATGGTATTGGTCGCTATGGATGCTGCAGAACAATTGCAAAAAGAAGGAATATCAGCTGAGGTTATCGATTTAAGAACAATCCGTCCACTTGACCACGAAATGATTGTTGAATCAGTAAAGAAAACTAATAGACTAGTAGTAGTAGATGAGTCATGGCCATACGGTGGAGTATCTTCCGAGATAGCTTACGAGATTCAAAAGTACGCATTCGATTATCTTGATGCACCTGTAACAAGAGTCAACTCTGCAGACGTATCATTAGGATACGCACCTACATTTGTAGAAGAATATTTACCTAATCCAACAAAAGTGATTAGAGCAGTGAAAGAGGTTATGTATAGATAATTTCTTTCTTTTATATAATATAAAAATCTGTCTCTTATACACATCTCCGAGCCCACGAGACAGGCAGAAATCTC
>CAJXUU010000253.1 GCA_913061325.1 uncultured Saprospirales bacterium
GATTTCTGCCTGTCTCGTGGGCTCGGAGATGTGTATAAGAGACAGTTTCTGAAGTTTCTTTTATCAAGTTTTTTATTTAAAACGGCTTCGTAGAGCTCCTGTACATCAGATAGTGTAAACTTTGCTGGCAACAACTCAAAACCTATGGGCATTTCACGCACGCTGTTCTGTAATCGTTTGATGCATTTTATTAATATCTCAAAGTGATCAAAAGGCAGTGTTTCAATCTTAAAAACATCAAACCATTTTACTTTAGAAGCGATAGAGGAAGCCCTAGGTTTTACCTTACTAATGTTTACAAGAGAATAATACCCAACTGTTATTACACGGCCTAATGGATGCCTGTCCACCTTACCAAATGTATGAACTTGGTCTAAGTATACATCTTTCAATCCTGTTAATTCACTCAAGATTCTTTTGGGGGCGTCTCGTAAGTTTTCATCTGTCCTAACTAAATCACCAGGAAGTGCCCATTCATTTATAAATGGAACTTCAGATCTTTTAATAAGGAGTACTTTGAGCTTTGAATCTTCTAATCCGAAGATTACATTATCAACTGAGAAAGCTGACTTAAAAAAGGAATTTCTAAATGGCATAATTTTTCTGTCTTCTCCTGAGAGGAATCACTCCCCTATCTAAGAAATGTTTAATCACTAAGCTTATGCTAAAATGAGAGTTAGTTATTCTACTTTATTTTCAGGCTCGAACTGTTAAACCTAAGTATACTACAAAATTAGTTTTTTAATATTGGAATAAAAAATATGTAGCGTTTATTTAGTGTATAAATTACATTAAGTAATATTTATGTAAGTTTCAGTCGTATTAAATTGTAATAAACTCCCTAATAATTATCTTGCTCCAAAATATACAATATGATCAATTTAATTAGCGATACAGTGACTAAACCTACCCCTGAAATGCTAAATTTCATGATGAAAGCTGAAGTTGGAGATGATGTTTTCGGACAAGATCCATCCGTAAATGAGTTAGAGTTATATGTTGCTGATATGTTTGGTAAGGACAACGCTCTCTTCTGTCCATCTGGCACTATGACTAATCAGATTGCTATTAAGTGTCATACACAACCCTTAGACGAAGTTATTTGCGATCACTATTCACATATATATCAATATGAAACAGGTGGGTATGCATTTAACAGTGGCGTAGCAGTTAATCTCATACATGGCACCAACGGTAAAATTACTGCTGAACAAGTAGAAGCGGCGATTAAGCCTGTCTATGATTGGTTACCTATCAGTAAATTAGTTGTTTTAGAAAATTCATGTAACAAAGGAGGTGGAAGCTATTATAAACTAGATGAAATAGCTCCTATCACTCAATTATGCAAAGAAAGAGGCCTAAAACTCCACCTTGATGGCGCAAGGTTGTTCAATGTACTTGTTGAAACAGAAGAAAGCACTGTAGACGTTGGAAAACATTTTGATTCCATCTCAATTTGTATGTCAAAAGGATTAGGAGCACCTGTAGGTTCACTTTTGATTGGGGACAAAGATTTTATAACTCAAGCGAGGAGATTTAGAAAAGTTATGGGTGGAGGAATGAGACAAGCTGGGTATTTAGCAGCAGCTTGCTTATTTGCCCTTAAAGAACAACGTGGAAGACTTAAAATCGATAATGACAAAGCAAGCGAAATAGGTCGGTTGCTTGAACAACAACCTTATGTAGAGTTAGTTCGTCCAGTTAAAACGAACATTGTCATATTTGACTTGGCAGATGGGTATAAGGCCGACCCGTTTCTAGAAAAATTGAAATCTAGAGGAATTTTAGCGATAGCAATAGGACCAGAAACTATTCGATTTGTCACCCATTTAAATTATACGGATGAAATGCATGTAGAGGTCTTGAATATTTTAAAGAGTATGGTTTGACATCAGTGTCTGCACACCTAAAAGGTGTCTGACACTTTCTTGTTAAGTACCCTATCCATCTGAGTTCTTTGAATAAATATATGTCGGACATCTTGGAGATGTCCGACATATAGGATTTTGGTATCAAGCCCTAACTAAGATTACTCTTCAGACACCTTTTCCCTTGGCCACACACTGTTACTTCTATCCAAATCAATAAAATTAACTGTCGGATTGATTTCTATTTTTTCTATTTTATCGATTGGGCAATCCAGCTCCAAATTATAGGTAGGATTAGTCCAAGGCCAATCTTCCATTAAGGAAACATTTTCATCCTTTGTCCAATCGTCAGTCTTTTCCCCTCTCATCATAATTAATGGAATGTAATAAGTTTCCGTTTTGCCTTTTGTGGTTGTTACTACAACTTCTAACGGCATAGGCATCTCTCCATATTGATGAAGAACCACTGTATTATCATATGCAGTATCAATAGCATAGTCAGGATATTTAGTCGTGTTCACCATGTATTCTTTATACCAATCTAATTCTAATCCTGATTCCTTTTCCATGATACGTATGAAGTCATTTGGATTAGGATGCTTAAATTTCCATTCATTAAAATATCTTAACATGCCTTTGGCGAAAACATCTCTTCCCACGACGTATTGCATCTGTTCTAAAAAAATCGCCCCTTTTGTGTATGCTCCGATACCATAAGCTCTATTCGTAGAAAAATGATCTGAATGGGTACTTACAGGCTCATCCAAATCTGAACCCGCATGATTCGCTTCATAACCTTTGATTGATCCTTCCATTGGATTAGAGGTTACATTTCCATTAATTAGTCCTTTTTCACGAAGTACATTCATTGTTTCTGCCGAACCGAATGAAGTAAAGCCTTCATCCATCCAAGGATATAGCGATTCGTTAGTACCTAGAATCATCTGAAACCAAGAATGCATCCATTCGTGTACAGAAACTCCTACAAGGCTTCCGAAAGACCGCTCACCAGTAATCAAAGTCGCCATAGGATATTCCATGCCTCCATCGCCTCCTTGAATAAAAGAGTATACAGGATATGGGTATTTCCCAAATCTTCCATTTATATAACGCAGTGCTTCATCCATCACCTTTGGTAAGTTCTTCCAGTTCTCTGTGGTTCTTTCACCTGGTTGATATAAGAAATGCATAGTAGAACCATCATGTGCTTTATGGACAATATGCTCATAATCAGGATCAGCGGCCCACACAAAGTCATGAACATTTTCAGCTAAGAAGTGCCATTCTAATTCATCGCTTTTATCAGTTCCAGGACCATCGCTGTATCCTTTTCCTATTTCTTTAGCATTTTGCAAAACACCAGATGCGCCTATTGTGTACTTGCGGTCTATTTTGATCTTCACATCGAAATCACCCCAAACACCATGAAACTCTCTAGCTACATATGGATTAGAGTGCCATCCTTGATAATCATATTCACTTAATTTTGGATACCATTGAGCCATCGAATAATCTATTCCTTCTTTATTATCTCTTCCAGATCTTCTAACCTGCAGTGGTACTTGCCCTTCAAATTTCATTTCCAGATTTACAGTTTCACCTGGCATGATCTTTCTCTTACTCAAATCAACTTCAAGTACAGTTCCGACTGTTTTATATTTCACTTTCTTTCCATCAACCTTAAGGCTTTTAACTTTTTGATAGCCAATTTCTTCTTTGCTCAATTTTGATATTCTATCTCCTACTCTCCTGTCTGGATCTGGTATAGAAAGAGACCTTACATCCATCATACTACCTGGTTGGAATGCATTAAAATATAGATGGTAAAATACTTTATCAAGTACATCAGGTGAATTATTAGTGTATTTTATTAATTGTTTTCCTTTGAATTGATGCTTTTCCGAATCAAAATCTATTGACATTGTGTAATCAGCTTTCTGCTGCCAATAGCCATCCTGACCGTATACGCTGAATGCGAATACGATAAATAAAAGAGTTGCTAAAATATTTTTGAACATGTTATTTAGTGTTGTGTGTTGTGTCTAAATTTATTAATCTAATGTCTCATATGCATGGTCTACTATTGCTGTAGCAGAATCAGTTTTCCCTATTGGTTCGAATAGCATTTTGAAGCCTCCCCATTTGTATTTCTTATTACATATCACTATAAAAATGATTGCACCCAAGAAAAAAGTTAAACTCATAAGATAAGGGTTGATGTCATTTGCCTTTACTAAGCTGTCAGTTTGTAGTACACTTCCATCAAAAGAAAAGAAAGCTGCACCAAAAATATTAGTTGCGGCATGTACTCCAAGAGCTAACTCTAAACTATCGTCCAAAACAGTAATCAGTCCCAAAAACAACCCAGCTCCTATATAATAGATCTGCATTGTCCAAAAACCAAAACGTTCTACTTCCGGATTTGCTCCATGTATTAAACCAAAAATCATACTTGTAACGACCCAAGGTATCCATTTGTTTTTTGTCAATAGAGACAAACCAGGCATCATATAACCTCTTATTACTAATTCTTCTAAGCTCGTCTGTATTGGTAATAAAAAGATACAAATTACAATTAAGAACAGCCAACTCAAGGGTTTGAAGTTCAAATAATATGTTTCTGGATGCATTAACACTAAAATTCCTTCAAAAACAAGTGCAATTACAAACCATAATCCAAAGCCAAAAAATATCTTTTTCCAATCGATTGATTTATTTGGTGTAATTAATCTTTGAAATGGTAGTTTATGAAGATATTTAATAGCCAACATAAAGGCTAACATCGCAAAAATAAAAATAGAGATCATAAGGATCAATCCTATATTACTAGACAGTTTCAAAATTGAAAAATCCATCGTTTCTAAGAACTTATTCACATCCGTTGTCGTAATAGCAGAATGCTTTTTCACTTGCATAGTTTGCACTAAAACAAGAGGTGTCTGACCTACAGCATATCCAACAATTACAATAATGATCGTAGCTAAGTACAACAAAAAATGATTCTTACCACTAGTAGCTCTTTCGAAAAACATATTTTCATATTAATGAAGGCACAAAATACTATTCCATATTAAAGAATGGATACATATATCCATAATTATACTCAGCCAACCTAAGATTTACTACATTTGGTTTTCATTTTCTAGAAATAAACGAAAAGATATCAGTTGAAAAAAATAATAGTAACAGGTGGCACAGGATATATTGGCTCTCATACAGTTATTGAGTTATTAAATAATGATTATGAAGTTCATATTATTGATAATTTATCGAACAGTGATATATCAATGCTTGATAGGATTGAAAAAATAACACAGAAACGACCATCATTTACCCAGCTAGATCTCAGAGATAAAACGGAAGTTATTTCCTTTTTCAATGGCATTTCAAATATTGAAGGGATTATACATTTTGCAGCATTAAAAAGTGTAGGGGAAAGTGTTAAAATGCCAGTCAAATATTATGAAAACAATGTGATGGGTTTATGTAGTCTGCTTGAGGCAATTGAATTAAACGATATTCCGAATCTTGTATTCTCATCATCGGCCACAGTCTATGGCTCACCAAAAAATTTGCCAGTAACAGAGAAATCACCTATAGGTTATACCCCTTCTCCTTATGGAGCTACCAAGCAAATGTGTGAACGAATCATTGAAGATTTCACGTATTCAAAATCTAATTTCAAGGCTATGTCGTTAAGGTACTTTAATCCAATTGGTGCACATGATAATGGATTGATCGGAGAACTACCTACTGGCATACCTAACAATCTTATGCCATACATAACTCAGACGGGTGCTGGTGTAAGAAATCAATTATCGGTCTTTGGTAGTGACTACAATACTCCAGATGGTACAGCCATAAGAGATTACATTCATGTTTCAGATGTTGCTTCTGCTCATGTACATGCTATTGACTTTCTCACAAACTATGGAGAAAGCAAACATTTCAAAGTTAATATAGGAACAGGGACAGGACTAAGCGTACTAGAAGTAATTAAATCATTTGAGAAGACATCAGGTATCAAACTGAACTATATCCTTACTGATAGAAGAGAAGGTGATGTAGAGGCAGTATATGCCAATGTTACCTACGCGCAAAACCTACTCAACTGGAAAGCTAAATACGGAATCGACCAAATGACAAAATCAGCTTGGTTATGGGAAAAAGCTATGAGAAATATTAACTAAATAATTGTCAATAAGTCCTTACTATCTTATCAAAGTAACATGACCTTTTAATTCATTCGCTTCACCTCTTGGTCCAGTGTATTGAATGGTATAAACATAAACTCCGACAGGACTGTTATTTCCACTATTATCTTTTTTACCATTCCATCCTAGATCTGGATCTAAAGTCTCATATACTTTTTCACCCCATCTATTCCATACATTCATTCTATAGTCCTGAAATCCATCGAAGTATCCTTTTCCTTTAAAGAAATCATTCAATCCATCATTGTTTGGAGTAAATGCATTTGGCATGTGCAAGGTAACAAGAGGTTTGATATCCAATATCAACGCAAAAGAATCTGTGCATCCAGTTTGATGAGTTACTACTTGAACAACTTCTACAACACCTGTGTCAGGAAATGTATAAGTTGGGTTTCTTTCTAAAAAACCAAGTCCGTTAATATTATAAAACCATGAAACTGCACCCGAAGATTCGTCTATAAAATCAACAGTTCTATTAAATATAGATGGCATCTCAGGTGTAAATGAAAATCCAGCTTCTGGACTTTCTAGCACTCTGATCCAATCTCCAAAAGAAGTATCTGTCTGACAATCTAAAGGTGAAGTGATATCAACAGAAATAGAATAGTTACCCACCTCTTCATAGATATGAGTCGGACTCATTTCATTCACGGTGGTTCCATCTCCAAAATCCCATATCACATCATACGTAGAGTCAATCGGTGCAGATAGATTATTAAAACTGATGGTTGCTGGAACACAACCTATAAAAGTATTGGGTTCAACGATAATCAAAGATGGAACTGGATACCATGTTAAATCTTGGACAAGGCTATCTCTACATTCATTTTTATCTTCTACGGCTAATTTTATTGGTTTTACACCAGGTGAACTGTACGTATATGTTGGATTAATGAAGTCACTTTTTTCATTTTGTTCAAAAGTCCACTCATTGATTAATATGTTTCCAGCACCTGTTGTTGATAAATTGGTAAAGTCAACGGGACCAGCAACACACGTATCATACATAAATTCAAAATCTGCTATTATCTCTGGGAATATATTTACAGTTATGTATGCAGTATCTTTACAATTATCGAAATCTCCGCTGTTATTCAATAATAGAACACCTTCATATCTACCTGTATCAGGAAATGTATAAGAGATATCCTTTGTATCAAATTCTACTAAATCTCCATTTATATCAAATTGCCAATCGTAAGAAAAAATCTTCGTTGCATCAGAACTAAGGTTTATAAAATTAACATCAAGATCACCGCAAGAATTTACTATAAACTCTTCGCCATCAATAATTTCACTAGCTCCAATGCTTGCTTGAACTGCGATTTCACAATTGGTAACATTAAATTGAAAATCCCTACTTAATCTACCAATCTCAACACCATTCCTATATGTTGTAGCACAGACTCCAACTACGAATTGTCCAAGCGTCATTGGGATTCCTGAGATCAGCCCTGTATTCTGGGCTATGTCAACTCCATTTCCAAGAGGATCATCAAATCTATATTCTGGCAATCGAAAACTAACTTCAGTGAATGGTGGTGTACAATTCATTGGATTAGGAGTAATTCCTGTACAATCATCCGCTACTCCTGTATTTACACCATCTGTTCCTCCAGCTGATAACGGAGTACAAAATGAATAGACTATTTGATCCCCATCTACATCCGTTGCAGAATGATCAAAGTTCAATAAAGAATTAGCACAAATCACAACTGGTGGGAAATCATTAAAAGTAGGACTATTATCTCCTTCTGCTTGCGCAAGTGGGCTTATCGTAGCTGAGAATACAGCTCCTGTAACATCTGGGTCTAATATATTGAAGATTGAATTATTTCTGCAACATCTTTGATATGCAATCATATAAGAATCGATAGCGCTTACTTCAAAAGTAACTTGAAACCTATACACCCCACTTTGCACCCCGATACCTGTAGGAACTTCTAAACATGGATTTCCAGTATCTATATCAATTGTGCTAATATCCATTGGATTCTCAATGTATGTTCGAACATGACTCCAAGTATTTCCATTCCCTCGAAAAAGACCAAATCTACCTTGATTATCAAACTGAGCTCCACCTCCTTGACTATCTCTATACATCGTAAATGTAATTTCAAAAGTCACATTATTGCCCTGACTACTGATAAACTTGTAAGTAACATCGCCACCCACTATATGCTTTCCATAAGATTGCAAAGGCATTATAAAAAAGGCAATTACAAAAAAGAAAACAGTGTATCTAAAATATTTTTTTTTCATCATTCTTCATTTTGAAAAATTAATCTCAAGTAGTAAACGTTATTCATCTTTCTTTGAGTATTTACTGAGAGCAATGCATTTCGACAATTGGTCTTAGTCCTGTCTCTTATACACATCTCCGAGCCCACGAGACAGGCAGAAATCTC
>CAJXUU010000254.1 GCA_913061325.1 uncultured Saprospirales bacterium
CATACGATATTTCTGCCTGTCTCGTGGGCTCGGAGATGTGTATAAGAGACAGCTCCCAGATGTCGTAGACTAGTAGCTATTCCTTTTTTAAAACCTAATTCTTGACGAAGAACTAGACTTTTATAATTATACTCCCAAGCCTTTTCTAGGTTATTTAAATTTTCATATATCTCTCCCAAATGGTTGTAGGTAAAAGATAGCCCACGCTTATCACCTATTGCTTTTCTAATTGTTATAACTTCGTTGTATGTTACTATCGCCTCGTCAAACTTTTCATGTTTTTTAAGTAAAGAGCCTTTACCATTAAGGGCATCAGCTTGCATTTTTTTATTACTACCAGACTTAGAAGCTGCAATACTCTTATTTATGTATTCCTCGGCTTTTATATAATTTCCCTGGTCAGAGTATAGGTATCCAATGTTTAGACAGGCCAAAGCGATATAGGCTTGTCGATTAATATTCTCTGCTTTACGCAAAGATTCCAAATAGTTCTTTAAAGCGACATCAATATTACCTAATCCCTCGTTGATTCTACCTAGGTTATTATACCCTGAAATAATTGCTATTTCATCATCTTCGGCAATACTAAGTTCTAGACTTTCCTGGTAAATATTTAGGGCCTTGGCAAAATCACCATTGGTTTCAAAAATATCACCAAGGCCACTAAAACCTAGTACCAAGCCCTTCCTAAATGCTATTGGTCTACTTATGTCTATACACGACCGGTAATGATCTTTGGCCTTTTCTACCTCTCCCTTTAGTAGATTCAAATACCCAAGGAGGCCATGGGTAAATGCCACTTGATTTGGATTGCCCAATTCCTGATACAAGTCCATAGCTTCTTGAGCGGAGGTAATGGCGTCATCTGTAGCTCCTGCATAATGATTCTTATATGTCAGAATAAATAGAGCCTCGGCGACTCCAGATTTGTCGCCGAGACTATTGGCCAAGATTAATGCTTCTTGGGCATATTTATCCGAAATGGTATAATCTTCCAACAGATATAAATCTGCTAATTTATTGAGTACCCGTACTCGATTGGTATCACTTTCATATACATTCAGTAGTGTTAACAGACTATCAGTGTTAGCATTGATAACACATGACACCCCGAGGCTGATAGTAGTTATCAAATAGAAGTTCATAAACTTTCTAGATATTTTCAACTTTTTCACATCAACTATTCCAAAATATTATTAAATAAAAAATAGACAATATATAGAACAATTACTTTCAATAATGTTTAAGTTTTTTTTCCAATATTTTTTAAAGCATGATACTTCCATCAAATAAGAATTTTCAAAATGCTATTCTCTTCCTGAAGTGGTTTTTATCAATTCTCTTTTATCACGAATCACTTCATAATCCTCAAACCCTTTTCTTACTCCTTTTACTTCCCAGTCAAATGCATAATTTCCTGTCCCTCCATACAATTCTTTAACATGAAAACCCTCTGTTGTTCTTGCTACCACTGCAAGTCCTAGCGATTCAGCAGAAAGGGGAGATGTCATTACTGTCATTCCTTCCTCAGAAATCACTAAAGTATAATGATCTGAAAAAGGTACTATCGCTTCACCGTTGACTAATTGGGCAGTCCCTCTCTCATAAGCTCCTGCCTCTGGGCCTTCCAAACTGGCATACCAAATCTCCTTTCCTTGTTTCTCTGGATGAGCCATTCTGAAGTTTTTAATATCTGCGAATACAACAGCATTAAAATCATTATCGAAATACATGCCAGCTCCTGTGTCTCCAAAACCATCAAATATAGCCATTCCTCCATATTCTGGAGTAGCTGAATAACTAATAACATTATTAACTTTGGAAGCAAAATAGGTAGATACAAAGCCCTGACCCGTTTCGTTGTAAGAGCCTAATCTAACAGTCTCATTATTGCCAAATTGATTCGTAAGACCTATGAATGCTCCACCTGCTGATGTTTTCGTCAAACGAATAAGATTTTTATCATCTCCAGTTTTAAGTATTATTTCATTTCCTTCGACTCCAATGTCTACAGTCCCTTGGCCTAGAGGACTTTGAAGTTCCAATCGGCCATTTCCTAAGTATACTGTCTCAGCTCCAAAGTTGTTTTTCATTCTAATGCTTCCTTGTGGATTAATCGCTACCTCTGAATTTGGAAAAGTCTGATCCTTAAATAGTCCATAACCGTTAACATATAGATGGGGACTGCTAAAATAATTTGAGTATCCATCTGTTCCCACATTTACTGTTCCAGGGTAACTTATAGCATCGGATGAAGAATTCTCTGTCCACAAACTACCAGTGCTGCCAGGTAGAAATACTGTATTGCCATTACTGATCGATAATGAATTTCCAGATAAAGACAGACTCTGCAATTCATTGAAATCACTAAAATCGCCATCTCTGACATTGAATGTAGTTGAATTACCATCAGAAATACTTATGGTTACATTGTCTCCAGATTTAGTATTACTTAGTTCTTGTATTTCATTAGTTGGATCTGCATCTGCGTCCGATCCTCCAGTAGGTATAGAGATGGTATTGCCATTGCTAATACTCAGTTGAGTACCTGATATAGATAGTATTTGTTCATCTGTGTTTACTTGATTTGTATTTACAGATAGTGGGTCAGATGTTGTTCCTGTACCAATCAATGTAGCATCATGTTGAATTAACTGATTACCCCAATCATCACCTCCATTTCCATCTCCAGACTTGAGAGCATACATAGCAAATGGTACTGACAGTAATCTTGATGTCCCCATTTGACTAAAATTTGATCCTCCATTAGCGTCAAGGTCTACTCTAATAAAATAGTCCTTAGCTCCCCAATCTATAGTTGAAAAATCTCCTACGTCAGAAGATCCAGCTCCAACAGTCAATGTTAGTACTCCATTCACACCTGTATATACTGATTGATGTGTTTCTCTATATACGGGACTTCCCGTTTCGTTGTCTTCCAAAATCCAAAATCGAATGGATACAAATTCGTCTTTAATGATTTCATCTGAAATATCGCGTGCTACAGCTTGATAGTTAAATCCTTGAGGACTTTGTGCGTGTAGACTTTCAGAGCTGAATAAAAAACTTAGAATGCTTAGTATATATATATATTTCATGTTTTAAATTTTAATTTTTACGATTAATTTGATGATTTGATAAACTTATAGGTAGCACTTTCATTGCCCTTAAAGAGCTTTAGGAAATAGATGCCGTTATTAAGTCCTGATACATCTACTTTATGATTTGAAGCAATATTCGTGATTTGATGAGTTGACTGCCCTGCTACGTTTACTATAACAAGATTAATATTCTCCGCTGCATCATTACTTCGTATATGTAAGTAATTACTAGTAGGGTTTGGAGAAATGGAAATATCATACTCCCAATTCGATGTAACTACTGCAGTACTGATAGAAGAAACATAAACCTGATGAAAACCTTGATGCAATTCAATAGATGATTGTTCAAAATCACCAATAACCGTCTCCCCTATTGTCCAGTCTAAAGAATTGATTCCATTAGTAGAACTCCCACCGGATGCAGATATAATTTGATTATTTATAGATTGCCCACTCATAGAATAAACAATTAATAACATTAAAAGAAGTAACAAATTCTTCATAGTATGACTTGGATTTAGATTATTAATAAAAGCACAAATCTAAAGCACCGAACAGCAAAATAGAATAGGTCCTAGGCCTCAAAAATATAGGGTGTAGACCCTACTGAATATTCTTTTAATTAATCACATTTTCCTTCTTAGTTAATTTAACTAATAGGCCAGCACAAAAAAAAATGCTTAAATCATAGTAATAATATTAAACGACAGCAATATTTAAAATAAGGTTTATCATTAGCTGGTAGGACCTAAAGCAGAATCATGTATTTTATATTGACGTATTGCAATTGGTCAAATTCATCGTTAAACAGTACTTCAGTCGATATATATTTTAGAGGTAATTATCGATTCCCCCTAAATAGGTTAGGCTTGAGTAATTCTTACTAAAAAAGAAAGGCAAAGACATAGGGAAATCAACTAAAAAATAATAGATTTCACCTTTACATCAACTCCCTTTTTATCGTCTCAATCAAATCAATCATGGCAAAGGTAATTGTGTCAGATTGTTCACCAAGGATGTCCAAAATGACATCTACAATGGTATTCATAGATCATCCAGCAAATGACCTTAATGCCGGTAGAGACACTTGTGTTATTTCAGGCAGAAGTATAGATCTAAACGCCTCATACGGAGCCAACTATGAGACTTTAGTGTTCTCTACAGGCATTTTGTTTAGTTTCGTTGCATCATTGATTTTTCAATTCTTAAAACCTTCAGATTAAATATATGAATTTCTTAATCTTAATGCGTTTGCAATTACCGAAACCGAACTAAAACTCATTGCCAGTGCAGCTATCATTGGTGACAGCAAAATACCAAATATAGGAAACAAAATACCTGCGGCGACGGGCACTCCAAATACATTATAGACGAAAGCAAAAAATAGATTTTGTTTGATATTCTTAACCACGCTATGACTTAATTTTTTCGCTTTGACTATACCTTGCAAATCGCCATTAACCAACGTTATTGCTGCACTCTCAATAGCCACGTCTGTTCCGGTACCCATTGCTATACCTACATCTGCTATGGCTAATGCCGGTGCATCATTAATCCCATCACCTGCCATAGCAACAATCTTACCTTGCTTCTGAAGTGATTTGATTTCATTCAGTTTATCCTCTGGCAGACATTCTGCTTTATAGTATTTCAGATTTAATTGCTCCGCAACAGCTTTAGCAGTTCTTTTGTTATCACCAGTTAGCATGATTACTTCAACACCATTTTTTTGTAATTCTGCAATGGCATTTTGACTTGTAGTTTTAATGGCATCAAAAATAGAAACGTAACCTACGGCCTTATTATCTACTGCAATATAAGATACCGTTTTACCTTGTTCTTGTTCCGCTACAACTTTGTTGATTAAATTTTGTGAAACAGAAATTGAGAACTGTTCCAATAGTTTATCGTTTCCTAAGGCTATTTTTTTATTGTCAATAGTGCCTATTACGCCTTTTCCAGCAACCGCTTCAAAATCATTTACTTTAGTGATTGAGCTGTTTTTTGACTTGCCATAATTCACTATTGCTTCTGCTAACGGATGCTCACTATATTGATTTAGGGATGATATGTATTGCACCAAAGTAGATTCATCAAAAGCATCTGTTGCAATTACTTTTTCTACAGAAGGTTTACCTTCTGTAATGGTTCCCGTTTTATCAACAATTAAGGTATCTACCTTATTCATTCTTTCTAATGCTTCTGCATTTTTTATCAATACGCCAGATTGAGCACCTCTACCAACGCCTACCATGACAGACATAGGTGTTGCCAGTCCCAAGGCACAAGGGCAGGCTATTATTAATACGGCAATAGCATTAACAAATGCAAATACATACGCAGGTTCCGGACCGAAAATTGCCCAGACGGCAAAGGTGATTAGTGCAATAGTAATTACTATTAGAACAAAGTATTTTGATATTTTATCGACTAATTTTTGAATAGGTGCTTTAGAGCGACTTGCCTTATTTACCATTTGAATAATTTGAGAAAGCAATGTTTCTGAACCTACCCTTTCTGCCTTCATAACAAATGATTTGATACCGTTTATTGTTCCTGAACTTACTTTGTCATCCACATTTTTATCTACAGGAATTGGCTCGCCTGTAATCATAGATTCATCTATACTGCTGTGTCCTTCTACAATACTTCCATCCACAGGAATTTTTTCACCAGGCTTAACTCTAAGCAAATTGCCCCGCTCAATCTTATTAACGGAAATAACTTTGTCTTCTCCGTCTTGAACTAAAGTGGCAGTTGAAGGAGCTAATTTTAGTAATTCCTTTATTGCTCCGCTTGTACGACTATGGGCTTTAGCTTCTAATAATTGTCCTAATAATACTAAGGTAAGAATCACTGTTGCTGCTTCAAAATAAACATGAACTGCCCCTGATTCTGTTTTAAATTGATTCGGAAAAATATCGGGAAAAACCATCCCAAAAATACTAAATAACCATGCTACACCTGCACCAATGCCAATGAGTGTAAACATATTGAAATTCAAGGTTCTAATAGACGTCCAAGCACGTTGAAAGAATATCCAAGTAGCATAAAATACCACAGGTATCGATAATGCTAATTGAATCCAATTCCAGTATTTCTGTTCCATGAGATTATAAAGCGGATTATTAGGAATCATTTCGCTCATGGCTATTAAAAATATAGGCAGTGTAAAGGCAACAGCTATTTTAAATTTTTTCAATAATTTCTGATAGGTTTTATCTTCTTCCGAAGTATCCGCTTCCAATGGCACTAAGTCCATCCCGCAAATAGGACAAGACCCCGGTTCATCCTTAATAATTTCAGGATGCATGGGACAAGTGAATTGGGTATTTGTAGATGCGATACTTATTTCCTCTACCAAGTCCATTCCGCATACCGGACAATTACCTGCTTTGTCGTAGGTTTTATCTCCTTCGCAATGCATGGGGCAATAAAATGTACCTGCACCATTGCCTTTAGGTTTTTCTGCTTCTGCAGTCTTATGATGGTGATGTCCTCCTACATGGTGAATACTGTAACTCCCTCCATCATTTTTTAAGGCTTCCTGCAATTTTTCAATAGGAATGTGATGCTCCATTTCAATAGTAGCTTCTGCCTTTTCTAAATTGACCGCTACACTTAATACCTGTTCTACTCTTGAAAGTGTTTCTTCAACGTGATTGCGACAACCATTACAGGTCATTCCATGGATGTGGTATTTATGTGTCATACTTTGTAATTTTTATTTCTAATGCAAAGGTGCCACTGCTTGGGGTATTCTCTGTTGTGTTATTATGGGTAAGATTTGTAAGATTTACAAATTATCCAGCGATTTACGCTTTCTTTCTTTGAGCTTTTTGAAATGACTTGGGCTAAGTCCTATTACCTTTTTAAATTGATTGCTCAGATATGCTACACTTGAATAATTTAGTTTAAAAGCGATTTCACTTAACGTAAGTTCATCATAGACCAATAGTTCTTTTACCTTTTCAATTTTTTGAAGGATGTAATATTTTTCAATAGTAATTCCTTCAACTTCAGAAAACAAGTTGCTCAACGAGCTATATTCCTTATGTAATTCATGAGACAGATATTCTGAAAGTGATATTTCAATATTACTGTCTTTGTTTTGCACCAAATCAATAATTAAACGCTTTACTTTCTCAATAGTTTGTGTCTTTCTATCATTCAATAAATCGAAGCCAAATGACTGAAGTTCTAAAATCAGTTTTTCTTTTACTACTGAAATATCGTTTTCCTTTAATTCAATTTCGCCCAACTCAATTTGAGTAGGATGCAATCCAAATTTTTCAAAGATTGATTTTACCACTATTTTACAGCGGTTACACACCATATTTTTAATGTAAACTGTCATTTTTTTAGTCAAGTAGGTATGGGGATTTACACCCCAAACCTCCAATGTCATTAATTTAAGGGTTATCTAATTGATAATCAGTCAGTTAATTTGTATATGGAGGCATAAACACAACAAAAAAAGATAAAGGAGCATCAAAGAGTACATCAAGCTAATCAAAAGTTTGAAAAAAAACTGACTTCTAAAGAATTTGTTTCCCGTCATCATGTCAAACCAACCGACTTCACGAAGGAACGGAGTTTACCTTTCCAGAAAGTATTTTTTCTACTCATTAATTTTTTAACCAAATCCCTTCAGTCGGAATTGGACAACATGTTTTCGGGACGGAGCCGCCTACTCGATTATAAGTAGTTTTCTTTTCTACATTAAAATAACCACTCGAAAGACTAGCAGTCATGAGTGGGGAGTTAACAACTTAAAAGATTTATTATTATGCAAATTATTAAAATGTTTTTCATTTAGCAGTTCGTCTTGTAGGGTATCAGACAATTCTATTGCCTTTTCAATATCTCTAATTGCTTCAGTTTGTTTATCCAGTTTTGCATAGGCACAAGCACGCTGCCAGTATGCAAGAGGGTATTCAGAGTCATATTCAATTGCGGCATTTGAAAGATTCAATGCCCAGCGGACTTCTCCAATTTCTAATAGTGCATCTGCCTTATAGGTCATGGCTTCAATGTCATCCGGATTTATATTTAAAATCTCATCGTATACTGAAATTTTATCTTCTTCACTTTTTTCTAGTCCAATGCGCATCCATAAAGAGTGAATCGAATTTGTATTTGTTATGTCTTGTTGCGTATCTATCATGACTTTCGAACGCTCCATCATTTTTACCTCAATCTGCTGTAAACGATTTTCATAGTCGGATGTAAGAGATTGTATTTTCTTTGCCATATCACTCTTTAGACTCTTTTTTATATCATTTAGTGAGCGCCAACCTATAAGCCTGTCTCTTATACACATCTGACGCTGCCGACGAAGAGGATAGTGTAGA
>CAJXUU010000255.1 GCA_913061325.1 uncultured Saprospirales bacterium
CGAGATTTCTGCCTGTCTCGTGGGCTCGGAGATGTGTATAAGAGACAGATATCAGTAAGTAATACATCTACTGATAAATTATTTGAATATATAACAAATGGAATAAATCATGAAAACCTGCTAATATTTGCGAATGGTTATAGAATCAATACAGCTGATTTATTTGGTTCAAAAAACATTGTTAAAAATTGGAAAACTTTTTTTAATACAGATTATACAAATCAGGAAAACATACGATTTCATGATTATTATGCGGAAAGCGGAGAATATTGGGAAGATATTGATGACATCTTTATTGATCATATAGGAACACAAAATGTTATTTATGCTGACGGGCATGACAATATTCTGACTTCCAATCATAAAAATACATTAACATTCGATCCGCAAGGGGAAAAAGATATTAAAAAAAGTAAATTAAGTCTTGCTATTGGCTTTGCAAGTACCTTAGCGACTAGAGGCAAAAGAGTTCAGCATGCTTTGTACAAAACAGCTATCGGAACTATAAGTTCACAAGCGTATAATGCTATCCCAGGATACGATTCCTCCATGAAGAATAACCCAGATTGGCTTGTTCTTGATTATAATTCAAATATCGATGGATTTAATGATAGATACTTGAACGGGTTTGCTTATGGAGTGAAGGTTTACAACAATATTCAAAATAATAATATAAAAGTAGCCAAAGATGAAATGGGTAAGGTTACAGGTAAAATTGATATTGTTGCTCATTCAATGGGCTACGCATACGCTGCAGGAATTCTTGATGCTCTTATAGATCTAAAAGTTCTGGCTGAGGGTAATAAATTTGGAGGATTCTACATAATAGCTCCTGAAAATGCTCCAGTTAAAAATATTAATGATATTTTGGATAAAACAGATTATGTATGGCAATATGGCACGGCCGAAGTTGGTAGCCCTAATCCAAATTTACTTCATCATCAAGATGGTATTGCGCCACAAGTGCCAGTGCCTGACTTAACTTTTAGTTCTGGTAACCTTACAAAAGGAAGAATTAAATATGCTGGAGAACTAAGCAAAGCAGGATTTGGACTCCATCATTTAAGTTCTAGTTATGATTGGATAATAAATGATATAGATGAGGGTATTCGAGGTTATGTTCAAAAAAGAAACTAAAATTATATTGATATTACTTCTCTGTTGTACTTTTTTTTCATGTCAAGAAGAATTTGTAGTGAAAGCGGATATTGATAGATATATTCTATTTAATAGTGAATATACTAAAGAGATTCGCGATCAAATAAAAGTTCATTTTGAATTTCTTGTTGAGCAAGAAAGAGAAATAGTATTACCATTTATTATTACCAAGTCCTGGTCAATTGACTCAATTATTTATGTGAGTCAAGACAGAAAAAGAATTTTTACTCAACTATTTCTAAGACGAATAGATAATAGAGCATCTAAAGTGGATATATCAATAGAAATAATAGGTGCCTCTCAGAATGGAAAATGGTATTTTCTTCAAGGTAGTACTACGTTGTATCCTCGAGATAACTATAAATATGATTATTCTGCACCCTTTACTTACGAAGAGATGAGCTTCTTAGCAAATAGATACCTATTTCCGAGAGTTGTATCTTACAAGGATGGAGAATATAATGTCTCAAAAGAATTTTTTTCCTCATTACTTGGTGAATTAGACTCTTCTAAAAAGGATGGAGATTCATTATTCATAGAAAGAGTAAATGGATACTCCAGCAAATCCGTCCCTAAAGAAAAACTAGAAAGGATTAGGAAAGAGCAAAGAGAAAGTAAACCTATTACTGTTGCCAAACCAACACTTTGGTCTCAATGGTTTGCAAAAAAGAAATTATTTGATAGTAAAGAATGGAAAAACAGAAGGAAAGAATAAATCGGCACTCAAAAAGCACATATGTCGGACATCTCGAAGATGTCCGACATATTTTCCATAATCAAGCAATACTCTCCCGTAATTCAATCTCCCTAACAATCTGCTCAGCATGATGTCGCGTATTCTCAATAAAATACCGATTGGTCTTAAGCCCACCACCGACTACTCCAGCCATAAATACCCCTGGCAGATTCGTTTCTAAGACGATGATAGGATTCGAGTTAGTAGAAGCTGGTGAAGTTACTTTTACAGAGACTGATGTTGCAGGAAAACTATTGAAAGTAGTAAATACAGAAGGGGTAAAAGGATACAACTCCATTACATTAGATGCTGAGGAATTTGGAATTACTGGTGTATTGTATTATACATTGGAGAGTAATGATTTCACAGATACTAAGAAAATGATAATATTGAGATAAGAAATAACTCATGATTGAGAAGTGAATAATATACTGCCCTTTTGCATTTGATTGTAAAAGGGCTTTTTGATTTTTGAGATCTTCACGTCTTAAGAATTGCCTGAAGGTAGTTTATTGATAATAATATATTTACGTATTGCATAGTTGGTTATATATATGAATAATTAAATGTTTTACACAATTTGGTAAGTTCAGATATTACCTATATAATTGTATTGTTAAGAAATAAACCGATAATTCAATTTTCATTACTTTTTTAATCATAGAACTAAGTTAATTGTACAATTGTATATTGTAAGCAATAGTAGCGAGTTCACATTATTCTTAGTAAAGTAATCAGAATTGTATGTCACAAAACCAATATCAAGTATTTATTATGCTTGGCGCTAGCTATTTTTACTAATTTTTTATTCGCTCAAGACCCAATTGATCCATTTGATCCTAATGATTTACCTGGATACGATGATGGGGCTATCAACTTTATTCAATCTAATCCTACTTATAATGGGAATTGTATGGATGGAAGTATTGATCTAATCATAAATGGAGGTATAGCACCATATACTTATATTTGGAGTGATGGTCAATATACTCAGGATTTAGAAAACCTGCCAGATGGTTATTATTGTGTCACAGTTACAGATGATCTATGTGGTACAGTTAGCAAATGTTTTGATATCTTATGCACACCATTTGAATTTGATGGAGATGTAATAAATTGTATAGAAGGCGATGATGGATCAATCACTTTAAATATTCAAGATGATGGTAATCAAGAGTACACATACAGTTGGACCTCTCCCGAGATTAATTTCAATTCTTCAGAAAAAGATGTTTTTAACCTAAATGAAGCCGAATATTGTGTTGTAGTAACAAACTCAAATGGATCATCAATCGAAAAGTGCTTCAAGGTAGTCTGTTGCAATCAAGAGGTCGTTACTTTAGAACAAGTAAACACTTGCGAAGAATCTAGTACTGGAGTATTAATACTTGAAGTACAAAATGCTAGCACTGACTATATATTTAACTTGTATAATGCTGCAGGTGAAGCTATAGAGCCTACAGTTATAAATCAGAATGTGTTTACTTTCGAAAATTTATCGAAAGGTGTATATAATTCAACTTTATCATACAAAGGGGTTTGTGTAAGTGAAGTACCGTACGAAATCAAGGAGATTAAAATTGCTGGTTTGAACTTTAATAAATGGAATGACGAGTGCAATTTGTACCACAAGATAACGTATTCTAATTTCGAGAATATTGGGCAAAATGAAGTTAACCTTTTAGCTACAGTTATTGTTGATGGAAACCAAACAATTATTGAAGATCAAAATTTGTCAAATTTTGATAACACATTAACAATTCCATGTATAGGTAAAAATTTTGTTATCACATTAAGTTTAGAAATAAATGGAAATAAATGTGAATTTTACAAGTATAAAAGATGGTTCGAAACAGACATTCCACTAAGTAGCAGTATATCTTACAATGCAGAATGCGGGATTCTTGAAGTCGTAAATGACCCAAATAGCAATTGGGAATTAGTGGTAACATCTATGAGGGCAGGGGGAGAAAGTGTGACTTTCCCATATGTTCTAAAAAATGGGGAATATAAAATAACTTATCAATATGAAAATAAAAATTGTTCTTCTACTTCACCCTATATTGTTAAAAGTTCTTATAAAAAATATATTACAGTATCCATTATTTCTAAAAATGCACCAAACTTAATCCTAGAACAAGGATGTGTTGGTGCTTGTAATTCTAAATTGATACTTACAGAACTTACATTGGGGGTTTCGTATTTTGTCTATAATGGTATAGAGCAAATCGCTTGGGGGACCCCAAGTTCAGTTCCATTTCCTAATAATGATATGGTAGAAGACCTGACTTTTGAAAATATATGTCCAGGTTTTATTTCAGTTTATTCTAAAGTCTTTGATGGACAATTATGGGGTGATATTTGTCTTGTTGGAAATTTCAATATTGAAGTGCCAATAAAAAACGATAACCTACAACTACAGCATACATCTGCAATTCAGTTAGATGTAACTAATTGCGGTGGCGGAGGAAATCCTTCCTTCGGGGCCATTGACATTGACCTTACGGATGAATCTGATTGTTTTTCTTTTTTATGGAGCAATGGTGAAACTACAAATGAAATCACTGGACTTGACCCTGGGACATATACTGTAACTATCACATTTGAAAAAGATGGAGAATATGGAGAACATATAGAAAGTTTTGAGGTATTAGAAGAGGAAGGTTATGTAGATCCATTTGAAGTGCAAATAATTTCACAGCAATGGTCTGGAGGTTGTAATATAAGTATAGGAGAATTGGCATCTATCGAAGCAACTGTGATTGGTTTTCCTATTGAAGGAAAAGAATACAGCTATAACTGGAGTAATGGATCTGAAACGAATTCAATAGATGATCAAGCAGGATTATGGGGCGCGGCACCATTTTTTGTTACAGTTACAGATCTAGCCACTAGCTGCGAGGTAATTAAAGAATTTACTGCATCTTGTTGCTATATTTATGGTAATTATGGTGGTGGGTCTGCTCTTCCAACTAATTTTAATATAGAAAAACAAAACATATCTCATGCTAGTAATTCTACTACAGCTGATGGTTTTATTTTGATCAAAGCTATTCCTGATTATTTTAATGTAAATTACGTTTGGAGAAAAAATGGTCAAATCATTAGTTTCGAACGAGACCTACTTAATGTGCTTCCTGGTCTATATGAGTTAACGGTATTTAGCCCGTGTGCAAAAAAGACAAAAGAATTTGAAGTACTTGCTTGTGATGCTGATGAGTTACAAAATTTAATAAACTTAACAATTTTACAATACCCATGTATCGTATATGATTATCCAAATGAGCCAGAAGTGCCTGTTAAAGGTAGGATTAGAGTTGATTTAACTAAATATTTTGAATATTACCCACATGAGACAGTAACTAGACCTCCCAATAAATGGACTATAGACAGCCCAATATTCACTGTTGAGGACGTTGGGGAATTATTTATAATAAAATATAAAATATTTTGTGGAGGAAGCCATGAATTTGTTACTAAAAGAATTGAACTAGAAAACGAAGCTTCTGATTATTCAGATTTAATTAACAATCTAGATGCTCCAATTCCTACTTGTGGTTATACATATACATGTGCTGGAGAAGAACATGAATCCTTCGAATCGGGTGAAATATATTTATTGCAGCCGGGAGATCAAGATTATGACCCAAATGTAATATGTAGAGCTCGAATCAAGTGCCCAAAGGTAGATTTTAATGGAAATGTTTTACTATCAAATTTTTATATTGATGGAGAAGAACAATGTAATGAGATTGTCACACCAAGTAATGGTATCTATTGTGTAGTCGCCTGCGAATGTGTTTTTGATGATGTTGATGTAGATGACAATACAGCTGGATATTGGACAAAACAACTTTCTGATATTGACTGTGAACCATTAGAGGATATAAACAATGATAACACGACACCTAGTGAATATTGCGAGGAATATACTTTTGATGTTTCTTATTGTGAGACCTTTTACACATGTGTTGATAACTTTAATGATTGGTATTCAGATCCTCCTCAGTATTCAAAATGCTCTTTCCCAAATGGTACTACAGGGACTTTCAGGACTGCAGAATATTGCGAATGTGATATCTTAAATTGGGGTGATTATCTTGCCGATCTGACTGTTACTTCAGAAAGTGAGTATGGGGTATGTCCTCAATGTATTTATGATCAACTTGATAATCCGGAGCCCAATCCCTTTAGCGATCCAGATAAAAATTGCAATTCCAAGAGCTCATCGATTCACTTCTCATTCAGTAGCAATGAATTTGTTCATTATGCGAATGCAATATCTCAACCGACTACTTCATTTTCTTGGGGATCTACTAATAAAACGGAGTATGAATATGATGAATATAAAATCATAACAATTGAGAATGAAGTTATCAGACGAAGTCAAGAAATATCAACTGGCAAAGTTGTGTATATAACTGAATCTTCTGAAAACCAATATAATGTAACCCTATATGAAGATTCTAAGAAAACATGGTCTCATATTGTTTTATCAGATATCATTCCTCACATTCGGATAGTTGAGTGGGCCCAAAATATGTATTACATTGAAGTTGTAAAATATATAAATAATACATATATACTTGAAAAGTATAGAACCGATGGTTATTTTATTGAATCTATAATCATTAGTGGAAATGATAATTCAATAGTTCTATTCGATGAAAATACAACTTCTATTGGAGAATTTGTTAGAAATGTAAGCACACAAACTGCATTTATTTCATATGACAATGGTGACTATATATTTAATTTGCCTAACACAATTGATGTGAAAGGGTATAACATTTTGAACAATGGGAATGTTATATTTTATTTTGATTACGAAAGTGAATTTGATTTTGATAATAGAACACTTGCTGCAACGAGTAACAACAATGCTGGGTATCTTATATTAGATCCCACAGGTAGACTCTTGAGTTTACGGAGATTTCATGTATATGAGAACTTGTCGATCTATGACATTGCATTTGATAATCAAGATATATTATCATTTAGCTTATCATATGCAAATACTGAAGATCTTCCACATATTGTTAATGCTTATGATGATCCAGAGTACTGCCCATTAGCTTTATTTATTAATCTTAAAGGGGTAGATGATAGTTTCTCTGATATTACATTAGAATCTTTGAAAAGAGATAATGATAAAACTGAAGTAACGGTTTTTCCAAATCCATTTTCGTCAATATTTACGGTAAATCCTACTTGTATAAATAGAGGTGAAACCAGTTTAGTTGATATGAAAATATATAATACTTCGGGGCAAGAGATTATTCTTCGAGATAAACTGAATTGCAATGTTCCACAAGAATTCAATCTTGAAGAACATCCCAAAGGAGTCTACATTTTGGAAATTATATATGATGACAATACCACCATCAGAAAAAAACTAATTAAGGTATAATTATCACAAACCAATAAATTTAGAATCATGAAAAATTACTTATTTATACTGTTATCAATTAGTTTATCTATTTGTGTTAATGCCCAATCTAATTCTTTTAAGTACCCTTCCTTAGACATTGAACTTCATCCAAAAGTACCTGCAGTATGTCCTGATGGATTAAAAATTACTACGGTTGAGGATTATTTGACCTATACCTGGATTCATGACGAAACTGAAACTGTTATTTCTAATGAAAAAGAGGCGTTTATAACAACTGCAGGTGACTATACCTTAGAAATTACTTCATATGTTGCTAGCAAACCATGTTTTTTTGAGAAAAAATTCAATGTTATTGATTTAAATAATACGGACGGAATAAGTAAATACTTAGAAGAATCAGGGTTTTATAAAGTGCCAATTTGGAGAGAAGATATACCTAGTCTCAAACCAAATGAAAAAAATAGAAGTGCAGAATGCCATGAAGATTTGATCAGGTTTTCAGAAGAAGTTGGTTCTGAGTTCGTAAATATTAAATCAGTTTCAGAGGATGTGCTTGCTAATTTCAAGCCTATTAAAGCTGAATACGGGGATCACAAAAATATTTTCACCGAAAATAGTTGTTTATGTAATAATGGTATTCCTGATTTAGAAAGTGAATTTAATTCTGGTGAAACTGCTCTTTGGAATCACAGTTTCTATGAAAATGAAAATGATTTACAAGGTTTTTTATATGTAAAAGCTAAAATGCCATTTGAAGAAAGTCTTCCATTACCAGAACAAATGGATTTTCTCAAAGAAATTCATCCGGATATATTGACTGAAAATGAAAGTACTTTAAAGCAGGGGCAAACTGTAATAAGTGATTTGTTTATGGCAAGACCGATAGGAGGTTTTGTCCAACAAGAACAATGTAATGCAACTTTTGATATCGAAAATTCGTATTTTTTATCACCCGCAGGAATGCCAATAAAGCCTTCATCTGATGTGTCAAATCTTGTGTTTCAAACTGAGGATGATGAAAACGGAATTTTTGAAGGGGCTTTATTGTCTATGGATCTAAACAATAAGAGTTATAAAGCTATTGAGTATAATTCAGGTTTGTTTGCTGGGTATTATCTGTCTCTTATACACATCTGACGCTGCCGACGAAGAGGATAGTGTAGAT
>CAJXUU010000256.1 GCA_913061325.1 uncultured Saprospirales bacterium
CGAGATTTCTGCCTGTCTCGTGGGCTCGGAGATGTGTATAAGAGACAGTTTCTATTTCCTAAGTCATAGACTATTCGTCTTGTATCTACAAATGTCTTCTTTATTAAAACAAATTTACTTTTAGTGAAATAATTCTCCATCGATACTTGTGACTCTATTTGAGTTCTTAACATATCTAATTTATTAGAATCGACCTTATCTTCAGATGTACTTTTAATTGAGACAAGCCCAAACTCAAACCACCCTTCTGTATATTTCTGAGAAATTCCATCAGTAGATATAAAAAGTAAAATTCCAAATAAGAAAAACTTAATTGATTGTATCATAGCGTAACTGTTCTAAATTTAAAAATTATTATTAAAACTGAGTTATGTAATCATCAAACACCCACTCCCAAAAAACGCTCATATAAACTCAAATCCAATCCATCTACACATGCTGTCTGAGAAACAACCAACTTCTTCGTTTCCTTAATTTGCGTATCCGTCCAATCCAAAAATTCAACTCCTTCTTTAGATTTCACAGCCAGTTGGCGATTTCTAGCATCCAACTCATCCAAAAATCCATTGAATATCTGAACAGTCTTTTCTTTACCTAACTGAATCAAACTGATCAAAAATCGATTTCCATTGATCGTTGTAGTGTCTTCTTGGAGATCAACAACATCATCATTGATTTCTGTGACAAGATCAAAGATTCTCCATTCCGAAGTCTTGATCACCTTTGCTAATTCTGGATTCCGATCATAAATTAACTTCCTAAGCAACTTTACATCGCAAGACTTATAAAAGTAGAAATATTCCAAAGACAATCGTGTAGGTAATTTCCCGTCTCTTATTCCGAGTTCATGCCTTTGGTATTTGTAAATATGGTTACTGTATTTATCATAATCAGAAGCGGACACACCTAATACACCTAAGTCTTTATGTATAGCTTTCCACCTTGCATCAATGATAGACATATCCACATACCAATTAGTCTCCAATTCGTGATCCAACATGTAAATATCGTATTGGAGTTGGATCAGGTCTTCATAAAACTGCCCATCCCTTTTTTGCCCTCCATAAGCAATCAACTTTGGTAGCTCTCTATACTCAAATAATTCTATAATCTTGTTTCGTAATTCTTTATCCATTTATAAACCTTGGGACTTCTTTTATCTAAATATAACTTCTTTAATCAAACGTTCTTGGCAGGCACCATTAAGTATTTCGATCACTTTAGGTTTTGACATACTCAATTCACTTCTTAGAGGAGCAGAGGTGAGATAAACAGTCAAGATACCACCACTGAAATACATCTTATTGGTATAAGAATTGATCATATCACCCATCTCGATTTTCCAAGCATTCTGGATACGGATATACGCATAACCTCGATTGAGCCTTTTATTTTTGCCCATCATATCACCCAATACATCCTTGATGTTTTTGTCGTTATGTTTTACTATGTATTTCTTCCAATTGTCCTCCATCTACTCTGAATGCTTTATGCGCTACATTTATTTTATTTAATAATTCTGGTACTCTGTCCTCATTGGTATCACTTATGAATACTTGTCCGACTTTATCAGAGGCAATGATTGACAGTAGGTGTTCTACCCTACTTCTATCTAATTTATCGAAGATATCATCTAAGATCAAGATAGGTAGATTTTCATTCTTTTGGCTCAATATTTCATACTGTGCTAGCTTCAATGCCAATATCACAGATTTTAACTGCCCTTGAGAAGCGAAATTTCTCAAGGGCTCTCCGTTCATCTTTAACGTAATATCGTCCTTATGAATTCCCGAACTTGTCCTTGATAATATTTTATCTTTTTCCGTATTCTTTATAAACAGTTCTTGCAATGTTTCTCCATCCAATTGAGACTTGTAGCTGATACTACAATGTTCATTTTCGCCAGATATTACTCCAAAATAATAATCAAACAAGGGAGACAAATCTTGGATCAATGCTTTACGCATTTCATGGATCTTCTTGGCTGGCTTATACATACCATGTGATATCGAATCTATCATTCGCTGATCATAATAATGCTTCTCTGCAAATCCTTTGAGCATAGCATTTCTATGTTTCAATAACTTGTTATATACTAATATTGCATCTACATAAGATCTATCGAACTGCATCACCGTATTGTCAAGAAACTTCCTCCTCTCTTCACTTCCTTCCAGCATGAGCTGAATATCTACAGGAGCTATGATAACGCAAGGAAATCTCCCAATATGATCTGACAACCTATCAAGTTTCTTCCCAGATAGTACAATTTCCTTTTTCTTCCCAGGAGTCACTTTGACTTCTACAATATTTTTTCCTTTCTCCCCATCAAACAAACCTTCACATCTAAAAAAAGTCTCTCCTTTTCTCACTACATATTTATCCCCAGAAGAAAAATAACTCTTTCCTATACAAGCATAATATACTGCATCAAGCAAATTGGTCTTGCCCATCCCGTTTTTACCCGTGAGTGCATTCACTTGATCATGAAACTTTACCTGAGTAGTTTCATAGTTATTAAAATTAGTAAGCTGTATTTCTTTGATGTACATAAATGTCAATATGGCAACAAAGAAAACAAGAATTGATTAAAATACAATGCAATCTTGTTTCTTTCCTTAATGCTAGCGACAGAAATAGACTTTCTTAGCTAGATGTCTTCAAAAAAGGGAAAAGACAGATTAGTGTTTATGCCTGAGCCATGTTTCATCATTCAAAATTCAACATTCTTAATTCAACATTAAAAATTCAACATTACTCCTCCTAAATGATCAAAATCGCATCTCATACGTTAATAATATTGGATCAAAATGAAATCGAAGGCAGAACGTCATCGATTAATCATAAATAAACCCGCTAAGTATCTAAGAAATACCAATAGGATTTTATCTTAGCGGTCAGAAAGAGACTTATTTAAAGTTATTAATAGGACATAACCCATCAATATTAACTAAAGTAGCCTTACATTCTATGAACTCTTATTCTAGAAATTTTCATAGTAAGGAAACTGAAATAATAAAAAAGTTATAATGGCTGAAGTATTAGAAAAGAAGAAAAGAGCTACTAAAAAGGCTCCTGTAAAATCAAAAGCGAAAGCAAAATATAGTAAGAAACAATATCTGGACTGGTTTACAATCATGTACCGTATCAGAAAATTTGAAGAGAGAACTCTTTATGCTTATTCTCAACAAAAAATCAGAGGATTTTGTCATGTCTATATTGGTCAAGAAGCAATAGCTGCTGGATTGACTTCTGGTATAACAAAAGACGACAAACTAGTAACGGCATATAGACAACATGGTATAGCGCTATCTAGAGGGTTAGAGTCTAAATATTGTATGGCGGAGTTATATGGTAAGTCTACAGGTTGTGTAAAAGGAAAAGGTGGATCAATGCACTTCTTCTCAAAAGAACACAATTACTTCGGCGGTAACGGAATCGTTGGAGCTCAAATTCCTATCGGTACAGGAATCGCATTTGCAGAGCAATACAGAGGCACAAAGAATCTTTGTGTGACTATGTTCGGTGATGGTGCAGCAAGACAAGGTGCATTATATGAGTCGTTCAATATGGCTATGACTTGGAAAATTCCAGTTCTATATATAGTAGAGAATAACAAATATGCAATGGGAACATCAGTAGAGCGTACGAGTAATGTACACGAGCTTTACAAGATTGGTTCAGCATTTGACATGCCAAGTGAACCTGTAGACGGTATGGATCCTGAAGCTGTGCATGAGGCGTTATTAAAAGCTGCTAAGCACATCAGATCAGGAAAAGGTCCTTACTTCTTAGAGATTAATACTTACAGATATAGAGGTCACTCAGTTTCTGATCCATCGAAATATAGAACGAAGGATGAATTAAACGAGTACAAAGAAAAAGATCCTATTATCATGATCGTAAATAAGATGATTGATAATAAATTGGCTACTCAGAAAGAGATAGATAAGATCAAAACTGAGATCGATGCTGAGATCGAAGGAGCATTAAAATTTGCTGAAGAGTCTGATTTCCCTTTGGGTTCTGAGCTGTATGATGATAATTACACACAGAAGGATTATCCGTTTATTACGGACTAAGGATTATTGCTAAACTGCTTAATCGCTTGAATTGTGGAAACGCTTTATCATGTTGACGGCAAAATTGGAGCAAAAAATAAAATTGGACTATACTTTCAATATTGTGTAGAAAGATATACAAAAAGCGGAATCAGTTAACTACTGATTCCGCTTTTCTTTTTAGGGGTGGTTTTTATTATTTTCAATTAAATCTTAATTATTTTTTCTATCGAAATTAAATTCTGAAAATCAGACATTATTTCTAAGAAATAAATCCCATTTGCTAATTCCGATAAATCAATCCTATCAGCATTAATACTTTCTATTAAACGCTGTCCTGTAATATCTGTTATGATCAAGTTTACGTTTATATCAGAATCAATATTTATAACATTACTTGTAGGGTTGGGATAGATTGAAAAATTAAGTTCATTCTCGAAAAGTGAAACTGTGCAATCAGATTTAATGTCACCTTCGAAAGTCCAACCTCCTTCTATTAGCATATCTCTGTATGCTTCTCCACTTGCATTATATTGAACATCCCTTACTCCAACAATAATGTTATTTGGTGTTGTCTCAGATGAAGACCATCCTTCTAATGCTTTTCCATAGTTTTCACACCCCAATCCAGAATAGTCAAGAAATTCAAATAGATAATTTATTGAGTTAAGATTCCAATTACCAATATCCTGATCAAAAGATCGAGCATTTGAAAACATAAATCTCATATCATAAACCATACTAACATCCCATTCTCCAATATTCTGATCAAAAGATCGAGCGTTTGAAAACATCCATCGCATACGACTAACCGCACTAACATCCCATTCTCCAATATCTTGATTAAATAAATAGCAACTATCAAACATAAAATCCATGTCTGTTACACTGCTAACGTCCCATCCGATTACATCACCATTAAATTTTTTACAATTTTGAAACATGTAAGCCATATCTTCTACATTACTTACATTCCATTCTTCTAGATCCGAATCAAATTCAATACAATCTTGAAACATTCTGTTCATGGAATTCGCTTTAGAAACATCCCAACTACTAAGGTCGGAAGAGAACTGACTGCATCCTTGAAACATACCCTCCATGGCAGTTACAGCACTCATATCCCAATTATTAATATTACTATTAAAGTCACCACAACCAGCAAACATAAAATTAGTTGGTCTGAAATTTGCACTCACATCCCAAGCACTTAGCTCACCATTAAAAAGTGAACAATTTCTAAACATGGACTCAAAATATCTAACTTTTCCAACATCCCAATCACTAATATCTCCATTAAATGAAGTACAATCATAGAACATTTCTAACATATTTATAACGTTACTAACATCCCAAGAATTGAGATTACTATTGAAGCTTTTACAACCTCTAAACATTTCTCTCATTCCTCCTACTCCACTAACGTCCCATTGATCTAAGGCTTGATTAAAATTTTCACAACCTTCAAACATATTGCTCATATTCCCAACACTACCTACATCCCAATCTTTCAAATCAATATTAAAATTAACACAGTCTAAAAACAGTCCCCTCATATTAGAAACATTACTAACATCCCAATCACTAATGTCTCTATTAAATATAGAACAACCGTAAAACATCAACTCCATGGCTTTTACATTACTGACATCCCAGTTATCTATATTCCCATTAAAGTTCTCGCATTTAGAAAACATACCATTCATATTATCTACGCCCCTTACATTCCAAGTATCAAGATTTTGATCAAATTCAGAACAATAACCAAATAGTCCACCCATATTATAAACGTTACTTACATCCCATAGACTTAGATCACTATTAAATTTGAAACACCTACTAAATAGGCCAGATAAATTCAAGACATTGCTAACATCCCATTGACTTACATCAGCATCGAATTCAGGACAAAAACCAAACATACTTACCATGCTTCTAACCTTCGACAAATCAGGTATATCTGTAGCATCTACTTTGAGATTTACACATCTAAGAAATGCCCGATCCATAGATTCCCATTGCATATCACCCCACTGATTGATATTTATTATCTTTTCTAAATCATCCTTACTGGCTAAACTTCCCGCAGTGCCATAAAAAGAAATCTGAGGAAACGCTCCCCTAATCGCGACTGTATATGTTCCTGGAGTACCATAATCGTGAACGATTGATCTGTTGACGCCAAATTCATCATAGATACCATCATTTTCCCAGTCCACATCATAACTATATGTGACTCCGTCGACTGTTGGTATAGTAATGCACGAATTGCAAGAAGCACCTGGATTATCTGTTTTCCATGTTGTTACAAATGGCCGAGGTAGATAAGTACAATCGCCAACTTCATCTCCGTTGAGAGACCAATTCTTCTGTAGTAAAACATCTCTATTTATCACTGCAATAGAATCATAGGTCAAACCAGCCGCTCCCAAAGAAATATCGATTGGACATAGCGGATTTGTTGCCCAACCTAATAGTGTTGTACTATAATTTTTGCAATCTAACCCAGAGGTATCTAGCATTCCTGTCATGTCTGTAACTTGAGAGATATCCCATTGTCCCATATCCAAGTTCATAGAATAAGCATCAAAGAACATATAACTCATATCAGTAACCGACTGTAGATTTGGTAGATCGTTTGCTTCATTGGACAAATTAGTACATCCATGGAAGGCACCGTTCATACTCTCCCACTCGATTGCGCCCCATTGATCTATGCTTTGTATCTTCTCTTTGTCTCCTGAATTGTTAAAATAGATCGCGGGAAACTGACCACGAATAGCAATTTGGTAATTACCTGAATTACCAAACTTATGTTCTACATCTCCGTCCACACCAATCTCATCGAATATACCATCATTATTCCAATCAATATCATAATTATATACAAGATCATCTCTTGTCGGGATGATTATGCATGAGTCACATGAAGCACCTTGGGTATCAGTTCTCCAAGTTGAGATGAAGTTCTGTTCTGTAGGATCACATGAAGCTAACCTATCACCAAAGAATGACCATCCCCTGTCAATCAAGGAATCCCTATACTCTTTCCCATTGAAATCATAGCTTAGATCATCGACGCCTACCAACATATCATTAGGCAGATTGGGATTTTGAGTCCAATTCTGAAGTAAAGAGGCATAATTATTACAATCTAACCCAGAACCTTGCAAAAACAATCGTAAATCTTCTATATCTGTAAAATCCCAGCTTCCTAAATTTTGATTAAACGAACTCGCATCAATAAACATTCCTGATGCATACTTCGGGATAGGATTCCAACTAGAAATATCTGCATTGAAATTTGTCGCCCCATAAAACATATTATCCATCCACCATACCTTAGACACGTCCCATCCGCTGATATCACTATTAAACAACGTGCAATTATTAAACATACTCGACATATGCGTTGCAGATGAAACATCCCAACTACTGAGGTCTCCAGTAAACACTCTACAACCACTAAACATATTGTAGAATCTCTGATTATTACTTACATCCCAATCACTCAAATCTCCATTAAAGTCAGAACACCCCTCGAACATGCCTAGCATAGAAGTCATACCACTTACATCCCACTGACTAATGTCTCCATTAAACCTTGAACAACCAAAGAACATGTTCCAACTCCTATCTACTTTACTAACATCCCAGTTTGGCAAATCTCTATTGAACACCTTGCAATTTTGAAACATACTCCTAGTATCAATTACTCTACTAACATCCCAATCATTTAATTCTTGATCAAAAGAATAACAGTTTTGAAACATATTATACATTGTTGTCGATCTACTAACATCCCATTCACTAATATCTTGGTTAAAAGAATGACAACCGTCAAACATGTTTTCCATATTATTTGCTCTCCCAACATTCCAGGTTGTGACATCTCCGTTGAACGCAAAACAACGCCAAAACATATAACCTATTCGTTCAATATTGCTCATATCCCAGTCACTCAAATCAGCATTCATCACATGGCATCCAGAAAACATAAACCTCACATTAGTCACTTCTGACAAATCTGGCGAATCAGTTGCTAAAAGTTGCATATTCTCTGCTCCGTTGAATGCACGGTCAAATCTATTCCATTTAATATCACCCCATTGATCAACACTTATAAGCCTTCCCAATAAGTCTCCAGAGTGATTAAATCTAGGAAACTCTCCTCTTATCGATATACTAAATATTCCAGGTTCTGCATATTCGTGGGATATCTCTTCCGTAACACCAATATCATCGTAGATCCCATCGCTTTCCCAGTCGACATCATAATTGTACTCAAGATCTGTCTCTTATACACATCTCCGAGCCCACGAGACAGGCAGAAATCTCG
>CAJXUU010000257.1 GCA_913061325.1 uncultured Saprospirales bacterium
TCCCTTCTTCTGCGTTAAAAAGCCTCGCCTATGCGATGCATTGCCTACGTTTTTTGCTTTGGAGAATGAAAAAATATCAGCACATAAAAACGTACTTTATTAATGCATCATTCCTAAGATGAGTATTTCTAACGATGAAATTAGAGTAATCATCATGGATATATGTGAAAATTCCAGACAGAAATGGTATTACACACTATCGTAACATCTTTCCCTCGTGAGGGAAAGACAGGAGAAAGGGTTAATCTTATGTCTAGTAGTCTAAATTAACAAGAAAAATGCCTCTATAACTTTCGTCATAGAGGCAAAGTCTATTTTGGGATAGAACTTATTCAAATTTTAACCGTGGTTACTAATCACGGGGTTGGGTTTATTCAATTCTTATCATACGTTTAACTTCACTGAACTCTGCTGTTTCCATTTTTAGGAATAAGATTCCTCGGTATTCTCCGAGTTGTTCTCCTAACTTAAGCGTATTAGATCCTTCATTGTAGTTTTTGGTTGCCTTATGTATCAATTTTCCGCTGCCTTCAAAAACTTTGAAAGTGACTTCCATGGCTTCTGGAAGATTAAATTCTACTGTAGTTTCTGATAGGAATGGATTCGGTTTGTTTTGTCCGAATAGGATGCCAAATGTCTCTGGGTCTTCAAATCTAAGACCAACATCCATTGACTCATCATCAGTATTGTAAGCAATCGCTGAAGTTATATCAGAGTTGATATCCAAGATATTAGACAATCTAAACGTCTCGTTACCTTCCATCACCAATTGGAAGAATGGTGCACCTTCATTTATTTTTTTGCCGTCTATATTATGCCATGCAATTGTAAGTTGACCAGGATTGATTACAGAACTGTGATAATCTTCCATATCAATGCCAATAGGTACAACATCGATAAGTGTCATCGCTTCTGCATTCCAAGTAATGGTCATTTGCATTGCCTCTAGTTCGACAGTTGAGCTACTTATAAGATCGATATACACTTGATCATCTCTTCTTATTTTTCTATCATGTGTGATAATACCTAAAGTGTTAGAACTTCTCTTTTCTATGATTTCTGTACTTAATAAATCTTCAGCACTATTGTTTACATCACCGATTTTCACACCAACGAAGTCTGCATCTATAGCCTGGGTAGACTCTGACTGTAGAACTAAATCCTCAGTAAATGGCCAAGGGTCAGTCATATCATTCATCGACTCATTTTTAGATACGAATCTCCAAGAAGTATTTTGATCGAAAGTAAGATCAACACCCAATATGAGTTTTCTCAATGCTAATAAATCAGCTGCGGTTAATGATTCGCTATTGTTAATATCAGCAGCGATCAATTTATACGGTGAATCCAATTCTGATAATCCTAAAATATGTCTTTGTATCATAACTAAATCCAGCGTAGTGACACCTTCTAGATAGTCCTTGTCTCTATCGACTTGGATTTGGTAGTCATTTTGCATATCCAAATCTCCAAAAGTATATTCACCGTCGTTTTTAGTCATTACTTCACTATCCATCTCAGCACCTAAAATGCTAACCATTGCTTCAGGAATAGCAACGTTATTTTCAGTTGCTATTTTACCTTGTATGTTAGGCGATTGACTAGAACATCCTCCTAGGTTATCTTGTACATTTATCGTCGCAGTACAATAAGATTGATTACCAGCAAGATCAGTTACCCACATATCAACCTCATTATCACCGAGATCTGCACATGTGAATGTGATCAAATTATCAGTAGGGTCAGAAGAGAATGAAATACTCAATTGTGAATTCGGAGTACAGTTATCAAAACTACTCTGATTAATATCTGATGCCCAGAGTTCTACGGATTGGTTGCCAACTAAGTCTATGGCAAGTCCATCATAACATACAGGAGTAGGGTCTTTACACTCTTTTACAGTGATTAAATATTCGCAATCGTCATTTACATTACCACATCTATCTTCAACAAACCATTTTACTTTATGGATTCCCGCTTCTACTTGGTGTGAAAATGATGCCGTTGTTCCTGTTATATCATTGGCATTATTATTATCATTTCCTATATCGATTCTATATTCATAATATAGGGTTTGAGCATCAGCCATACAATCATCTTCTGCAGTTATACTTAGACTGACAGTAGCTTCACAGGCATCTTCTGGAGCACATATCAATGTGTCACTACAAATTGATGTTATAGTAGGAGGTACATCATTTTCTACATTGATGAACTGTGCATATGTCCATAGGCCAGGATTATTATCAGGACCATTTGTATTATCATATTGACACCAATCAATTATTTTCCATTTACGTTTCACCACAGGACAACTCGTTAGCGGGTAATTAAACAATTGATCTTTAAATGATACCGCCACTTGAGAGCAATAATCATTGTTCATGATAATCGGAGCACCTGAAATAGAAGTGTCAGGAGCTGGATTAGCGCATTGATTCCAAACAAAATGCGCTGGCCATTCGATATCGCTTCCTTGGAATGGGTTTACATCATGGCGATAGATATATTGATTAATAGTAAGTGAATCATCTCCATTTTTGAATTTGAAGTATCTGATTATTGTATCTCTACCGCATGATCCCGATAGTTCTTCGCTAGTCTCTGTGAGAGATGTCAATCCACATGTATTGATATATAGTCCATTTTGTCCTGCGATACTATCGAACTGATAAAAATAATCTTCTATTCTGATATCTTCTTGATCTTCGATGGCAGTCACATATGAACCAAATATAGATAGATCTTCAGGATCAAATTGGAATTCACAACTAATATCGATATTTGGAAGACCTTGGATCAAATTAATTCCTTGAGCATTGTTTACGGTAACTTCTGATGTACATGTATTTACATTTCCACTATCATCCGTCACCTGCACTTCTACTAATATAGTTTGTCCAACATCATCACAACAGAAAGTAACAGAGTTACTAAAAGTACCATCATTAGTACATTCAGTTGGGCCATCCATTCTTCTGACTTTAGTTGAGTTTCCAAAATAATGATCACAATTATCTGTTATAGTTTTCGCCAATGTATCAGCTTGAACAATTGCAAATCCATCACCACCAAGGGACACATTCAAATCTTGACAAACGATGACCGGTGGTACATTATCTGCTACGGTAATACTCTGAATCACTGTACTAGAAAGTCCACAGTTATTTTGAGCTGTCCATGTCACATTTGTTGTTCCAAGAGGGTAGAGCTCAAAACCATAGTCGCTTGTCATGATAATTGTATCAGAACAATCGTCCTCAAATATTGGGCTAGGAACATTTGCTACCAATACTCCACATGTATCCAATGCAGTATCTAAAATCTGGTTCATACTATCGAGCAAAACTGGTGCTGTTGTATCTGCCAGTCTCATGAAGCTTACTGAATCGCGAGTGATGTTTCCACAATTATCTATTGCAGTATATCTATATGTTATTTCAAAATCTATACAGAAAGTAACAGGGTTCAGTGGCGGTATAGTATCGATAGTAACTATTGCTCCGCTACAATCATCTGTAGCTGTAAGTAATTGAGTAGCAGGTAAATCATCACTACAAGAAATATCAGCTATTGCTATCAGCGTCATGACAAATACAGGACCTGTAGTATCTATTTTAGTAATGTATTGTGTATCTCTACTTTCATTTCCACTATCATCTGTCAAAATCCATATCCTTTGGATACTGTCATTGGCTAGACAGCCTCCCGTTGAGAATATAGAATCTGAATAAATCAATGTGTCTAACGCTCCACAGTTATCCATGAAGAGAGAAGAATCTACCGTTCCAAGCACTTCTAAGCTATCCAATGCTATGGCACAATCAATTGTTACATCTATTGGTGCATCAAAAGATGGCGCTGTAGTATCATCAATAATTATCGTTTGGAAAACAGTTGTTCTATTACCAGTTGTATCGATGGCTTCATATTCTCTTCTTACAATGCTATCTCCGATATTTGTTTCAGATACGATTTGGAAAATTTCTATCCCACAATTATCGTATGCGGAACCCCCAGCGTCTACTAAGTCTTGTATGATCAAGAATGTATCAACTTCTGCTACCATTTCTATACACATGACGTCAACAGTATCGGGTTCTTCAAGTACAGGACCTGTTCCATCCGCTACAATAATATCATAAGAACAAGAATCTATATTCCCAGCTGCATCTATGGCATACCATTTTATGGTAGTTGTACCAGAGTAAAGCATTGTCGCATTATCGGAAAGGGTAAGATTATTATAAATAGTATCAATGACGCCACAATTATCAGTAGCTGTAGGTGCTATAATCGTTATTAATGTATCACATGAATTTGTAGGAGCAGAAACAACAATCGAGGACACACAAGTGAGTTCAGGTTTTGTTGAATCTATAACTGTAACAATGTGAGAGCACATGCTTGGGTTTCCATTAACATCTGTTGCTGTGTAAGTCACCATAAACTGATCAGTAGTTGTAGGTACTGCTAAAGATTCACTTGTTACCGACATTATACCACAGCCATCTGTAAGGGTTCCTCCAAGAGCAACAAAAGAAGTTGAATCAGTTGCAGCAATATAATTTGCAAAGCTACAATCAACATTTAGGTCGCCAGGACATCCCATTACTGGAGCAAGATTATCTACTACTGTTATTGTTAATGTACATGTATCTTTCAATCCAGTCGCATCCTCTAAGAAATATGACACTTCTGTATCACCGACAGGATAATATCCATCTGCATTATCAGTATCAATACCAAATGGGGAATTATGGGTAAGGATCAATGTCCCATTACAATTATCAGAATATAATGGTGTCGGTATATCTACAAATACTACACAAGTATCTGGGTCAATCAAATCCATTGAGATGGATGAAGGGCAGAACGTGAATTCTGGTACTGTGCTGTCTATTATTGTTATATTTTGAACCTCAGTTCCAGTATTTCCTGCGAAATCATCAATTAAGTACGTTCTTTTTATTGATCCATCTGGTTGTGTTACATCTCCCATATGCATGAAAGAAGTACTGTCTAATCTACAATCATAGACATATGCACCAGGTCCAGTAAGAAACTCTTGGATGGTAGTGTATGCTGGCGCAGCCCCCATTGTATCACACATTATTGTGATATCATCTATCAAAATATCTGGCGATGTAGGGTCAAGTAGGATAAGATTGAAAGTTGTATCGGTTAAATTTCCACAAGCATCTTCCGCTACAAAAGTTACTACTGCAGTATCATTTACAAATGTTGAAATACTAAAGAAAGTAGTGTCTATCATATAGTCATCCGTAGCTGTAGGCAAGGAGAATGTTGTATCGAACGTACAATCTAGGTGCTTAAGCGCTACAAACTGTGGAAATACATTTGTAATTACAGGCGCTTCATTATCTGCTAATCCTGTACCATCAGTCACAATAATTGTATGGGTAGCGGTGTCAGAGTTGCCACTCGCATCAGTGTACTCGTAGGTTCTTATGATTTCTAATTGACAGATTGCGATAGTATCTGTATCGATCACGTTTAATGTGTAATTTGCGGGACAATTTTCGTTTACTGTTCCGCCTGCAATTTCATATTCATCAATAGTTACTAATGTGTCAGGTATAGTGGACATAGTTACAGTATCATTTGTAGGGCTGGTAAGAATTATATCCATTGTGTCTAAAACTACAATAATGACTAGGCAAGAGCTTGTATTATTACAACCATCTGTTACAATTAGATTCACCGATGTAGTATCTGCCACATGATCACAGTCCACAAATGTCATTACAGGATCTGTAGAAAATGATAATTCACTACAATTGTCCGTGCTGCCATTATCAAGAGTATCAGCTTCGAAATATGCAAATCCTAGACCATCTAAATATAGGACAATTGTATCTAAGCATAAAACAGTAGGAGCTATCGTATCGATCGTTGATATAGTTTGATCCAAGGTATCAGCATTCATGCAATTATCTGTTACAATCCAAGATCTTGTGAATGAGATCTCTCCAGTACAAGTCATCGACAATGGTATAGTATCGGTATCAAACCATGTGACCAATGGGCTCGTATCGCAATTATCCATAATATTTGATGGAGCACCGGTGACAGAAGTATCTTGTGTCATGCTACAATCGACAGTTATACTAGCTGGTGGAGTGAATGTTGGTACACTGTCATCAATGATCGTAATCATTTGAGTACAAGTACCTGAATTCATGCCATCTGTTATCGTGTAAAACCTGTTATATGTTACAGGGCAAGTACTAAGAGGTGTAGATGTAGAATCGTTTGAAATTGTAAATGTGCCGCCCATTGTGCTACAATTTCCAGTAACTGTACCACCAGCTGCCATAAACGCAGCATAATCAACATAAGGTGGAAATTCTGAAATGTCACAAACATTATTCAAGACTGTATCAGTTGCACAACTTACAACCAAATCACTATTATCAGTTACCGTAACCGTGAACGAACATTCAGTTTCATTTCCGCAATTGTCTGTAGCTGTGTAGGTTACTAGGGTTTCACCTACGGGAAAATTGCCTGGAGAATTATTGGTGACCAACACATCAGCATCACAACCATCTATGGCTACAACATCAGGTACTGTGTAAGCAACCAAACAAGTTCCTCCACTATTATCCATTGGAAGAGAAATATCTGGAGCGCACATAGGGATTACCGGATTGTCGTCATCATTTTGAAATACGAGCTGATTACATGTGAAAGTATTATCACAATCAGCAGTTAAGAGATACTCTCTCATGTAGACAAAGTTGCATCCATCTTGGGATATAAGGTTATCCGCTACAAATGTCAATTCAATGGAGTCCATTTCACAACCATCAGGTAGTGCTACTGAACCACCAGCTGCTTCAAATTCTGCAAATGTTTGATAAATACCGTTAGTCTCACAAGATATTGTGATCGGCATTGGACATGTCAAAGAGATGTATTCATCTACTTTATTGTCAATAATAGGGTCGCTTTTAGGACCACTTAGGCTTTCGGCGGATGTCTGAGTTGGGTTCAGACATACCATGCACATGACCATTGTTGCGGTCATAATGCGGAGTATCATTCTCGGCATAATAAAATCGGTTTTCTCAATTTAAAAAATCAGTCTTGCTTTTGGGAAGGGACTGCCATTGAGAAACTAGCTTCTTATGCTCACCAATCATAGATTTCTACCCTTTTGGGAAAGATAGATTTCTGGTCAGATTGATAAGTAAAGGCAAAGATAAACAATGTTTTACATATTACATAATTATTTAATATGTTTGTTGTTTATTAATGCTCATATTTTAAATTTTATATTTAGTTTGATTTATTCGCCTTGACATTTTGGTTGTTAGTGTAGAAGACATTTTTTTATGGAGTGGTGACTACTCAGCATATGACTCTAGATTGGGTCATATCATGTTAGAGACGGCTACAATCCGTCGATTATAGTTAAATTTAGGTATGTTTTGGCGGGATGTAGCCCAAAGAAACAAAATAGTGACAAAATTATAATTTTTCAATGGTACCTAAGTAGTTACATAGCGTATAATTCTGCAAAACAAAACAATCGTATAAGACGAAAAAAATCCAATAACGAAGCTCCCTTCATTATTGGATTTATATTTTGATAAGCACACTATCTTTAGTGACCTTCAAGAATAATATGCTTCACGATTATTATTGTCTTGTATGCACGTAGTTGTCTACGCCTTTTCTCTTGAGAGAACTAGATTCTTGTTTTGCAGATGACATATTTCCATATCTCCCAGCACAAACAGAGTGATATTGAGACATATCGAATACTACAACTTCAGCATTATTGTATCCCATTTTCTTTAGTTTCTTTACCATAGTAGATGCATTATCTTCTATAAGGTAAGATCCAGCAAGTAGTAAATATTTGTCACTAGAAGAAGTACTATTTGCCGTTGGCCTTTTAACAGGAGCTGAGTGTGTCTGCTTTGTTGGCTTATTATCTTCTATGATTTCATCTATTTCGGTATAGTCCATAGGAGAAGAATCCATAAGATCTGAATCGTCTTCTGTTGTGCTTCCGCCTCCCATTTCGTCGAGAGATTCATCTGATTCTTCCGTTTCGTCTTCGAAAAAGTCATCAGCGAATTCGTCATCCATAGCGATGTCGTCTACCAATTCGGTATCATCGTTATTAGCCGTTGCTGTTTTGTTACAAGATTTTGCTACCGTTGCTATCCACAAGTAGCCTAAGAATAGTACCGCGATGTATACTGCGATTTTTAGAAACCTTCCCATTTTGAGTCTTTTTATTGTGTTATTAAAAAAATGTAGTTATTACTTGTTAAGTAGCAATTACCAAGCCAATATACATTACGTAAATGCTGTCTCTTATACACATCTGACGCTGCCGACGAAGAGGATAGTGGAGAT
>CAJXUU010000258.1 GCA_913061325.1 uncultured Saprospirales bacterium
TCTCGTGGGCTCGGAGATGTGTATAAGAGACAGATCCAGATACTACTAATCCAATATTGGAAGTTACGTTTGATGGGGTGGTGATTATGGATCAAGATATTGTTTCGTCTAATCCATTAATAAACATAAAGTTGACTGATGAAAATAAATTTATATTTTTAGAGCATCCTGAGAATTTCACCTTGCTTCTCTCTTATCCAAGTAATGAAGTAAAAGAGGTTGATGTGAATGATCAAAGTGTCAATTTTTATACAGACAATTCTGATGATAAAAACAACGCTTGGATAGAATTTAATCCAGAATTATTGGAGGATGGAGAATACAAATTAGTCGTAGAAGCAAGAGATGAGTCTAGTAATTCATCTGGAAGTCAGGCATATGAAGTCAGATTTAGGGTCTTCAATGAGGAGATGGTATCTAATGTATTCAACTATCCAAATCCATTTAGCACGAGCACTCAGTTTATATTTACCTTAACTGGAAATGAAGAACCAGGTAATATATTGATAAGAGTGATGACGCTTACAGGGAAAGTTGTTCGAGAGATAACATCCGCTGAATTAGGTCAACTGAGAATCGGAGTAAATAAAACCGACTATAAATGGGACGGTACAGACGAATATGGGGAAAAATTAGGGAATGGTGTCTATCTCTATCAAGTCATAACTAAGAAACTTGACGGGACTAATTATGAGAAATTTACAGATGAAACACAAAATAACACTGACTACTTATTCAGAAAAGGTTTTGGTAAATTAGTTATTATGAGGTAATCTCATTAACGACTTAGTTTTTTATTGTAGATTTCTTGAGGCAACTTAATCAAATAGTAGATAATCCTAGAAGGAAATTTTCAATTTTGTTGATACAGCTTACGACAAGAGCGTTTTTTCTTGCATCTTAGCGATTGTTAATCAGTGTGTATGGAAAAAACCATTATCAAGGCGGAATCGAGTTCTTGGCTTCCAGATTTTGGTGAGTTATATAGGTTTAGGCAATTGCTTTTCTCTCTAGCCTGGAGAGATATACGTGTGAAATATGCACAAACCTATATAGGTCTTACTTGGGCATTTATTAATCCTATTTTTAATTTACTTATTCTAAGTTTCGTTTTTGGGAAAGTTGTTCAAGTTGAGACAAATGGTGTTCCTCATGTTTTTTTTACAATTATTGGACTGTCTGCATGGACTTATTTTTCAACATTACTTAATGAAGCGGGCACTTCTATAATAGGGGCTCAAAACATGATAAAGAAGATCTATTTTCCAAGATTAGTCATTCCATTATCAAAGGCGATCTCTGGTTTAGTAGATTTTTTCATAACCTTACTTTGCCTATTTTTCATAATGGCCTATTACCAATACTACCCAAGTAAAAACGTGATATGGTTACCACTATTTTTAATAATAGCACTTTTAAGTGGACTTGCTGGAGGTATTTTGATTAGTGCTTTATCAGCGAGATATCGAGATTTTTCCTTTGTAGTTCCTATGATCTCAAGAATTGGCCTCTTTGCAACCCCAGTGGCATATTCAGCCTCGAGTGTACCAGAACAATATAAATTATTATACTTTTTAAATCCTATGGCAGGAGTAGTAGAAGGATTTAGATGGTGCTTGATAGGTTCATCTAGTCCAGAACCATACATGTTTATTTCTATAGGGATAATGCTGATTTTATTGATTGTGGGCATTCTCTATTTTGGGAGAGTAGATCGTTTAATGGCAGATATATTGTAATATATGAGTGATAGTGCTATTAATATTGAAGGAGTTTCGAAACAGTATAAACTCGGTAATGAAGCTCCAAGTACTCTTCGTCAGGCTTTATCAAATATTTTTTCTAAAAGAAATGAAAAAAAGACTTTTTTTGCTCTTGATAATATTTCCTTAGAAATTAAAAAAGGTCAAACAATAGGTATAATTGGTAAAAATGGAGCTGGCAAAAGTACTCTGCTTAAAGTACTATCTAAGATTACATTTCCGACAAAAGGTAGGATCGAAATATATGGAAGAGTAACTTCCTTATTAGAAGTCGGTACTGGTTTTCATCCAGAATTAACTGGCAGCGAGAATATTTACTTGAATGGCTCTTTATTAGGAATGACAAAATATGAGATACAAGGTAAGTTTGATGAAATAGTCCAGTTTTCTGGAGTTGGAAATTTTATTAACACAGCAATCAAACACTATTCTTCAGGAATGCAGATGAGATTGGCATTTGCTGTGGCAGCACATTTAGATTCAGAAATATTATTGGTTGATGAAGTACTGGCTGTCGGGGATTATGAATTCAGAAAGAAGTGCCTTGAAAAAATGGATAATCTTTCTACAAAATCAAAAAGGACAGTAATTTTTGTAAGTCATAACCTTACAGCGCTTGAAACATTATGTGAAACTTCGATATTACTAGATAAAGGGAAAATAGTCAAGAAGGGAAAAACTAGAGACGTAATAAAATATTATAAAAATGATATGCTCGATAGTCCAGAGGAAGCAACTATTTCAAATCACAGGCAATCTCATAGGTCTCAAGAAGTAATTATTTCAGATATTTCGACTGTTGATGGGAGAACTCAATTCACACAAGATCAAGATATTATTTTTAATATGGAATTGACTTCTGAAATGAGCTTTTCTAACTTGTTGGTTGAGTTTCATATCTATAACGAAAGCACAGATAAAGTTGTTGAAATATATTCATGGGATTCAAATACTAAAATTGATATTAATAAAGAAACCTTAACTTTTCGGTTTGACTTTGGAAGTATGAGACTTTCTTCTGGAAGATACTATGCTGATATTAAGGTCAAAAATGCAATAGGAGTTTCTGCTTTGGATTATATTCAAATGTTTCCTCTGTTCGAAATATTGAATGTTGAGGATAATAGGCCAAGAGTAAAGACAGATCGAGGTGGTTACCTGACAGTAATTCCTAAATTGGAGAAGATTTGATAGTATCACACAAACATAAATTCATTTTCCTTAAGACACACAAAACAGGAGGCACATCTCTTCAGATAGCCCTATCAGCTCAATGTGGTGTTGATGATATCATTTCAAGGTTGCATCCTGATGATACCAATGATTTAATTAGAGCAAATGGTAAGGGAGAGCAAAACACTATTGTCCCTTTTAAATATTATAATAAAAGAGATTGGTTTCAATTCATACTTAGAGGTAGAAGACAACATTATTCTGAGCACATAGATGTGAACTATCTGAAAAGGTGGATTGAGAGAGATGTTTGGGATACTTATTACAAGTTTTGTTTTGAGAGAAATCCGTTTGAAAAAGTATTATCATATTATTATTGGAGAGCGAGAGGTTCAAAGATCTCCTTAGAAGAGTTTATGGAAGAGAATTTATCTCAATTATCTGATATGGAGATTTATACGAATAAAGGAACAGTAATTGTGGACGACATTTTTCAATATGAGAATATCGATTATGCAATTAATCATCTTGAAAATAAATTTGGTTTTTCGATACCCATAAAGGGTATAAAAGCTAAAACAGGATATAGAAAAGATAGAAAACCATACAATGAAGTTTTTACTCATTATCAGTTGACACAGATTGCAGCGGCTTTCAAACATGAAATCAACAACCTATACCCAGAATTGATTAAATACTTATGAAAATACTTCTAGTCACAAGCGTTTATAAGTCTGAGGCAGTTGGTCCGGCAAGGTTTGCTAGACTGTTAAATGATAGTTCTAATTTGAATGTAGAAGTTCTTACTGCTGGTGTAAATGAGTCAAAAAAGATAAAGAATGTTGCTTTGAAATATAAATGGTGGCAAACGAAATTGAAAATATATTTCAGTATATCACAATTTCATGAAAAGCTTCTAAATTTAGAATCAAATTACGATTATATTATTTTTAACAATGCAATGTTTGCCCATAATTACAAAGGTAATTTACCTTATTTAGTTATGGTCAATGATGAAAAGCTAATTAGTCTTAAACCATTCTTGAGATTTGATTTTCTTAGAAGATCATTGCATAGAAGAATTGAGAAAAGTGTTGTTGAAGCCAGTCCAAAAGTAATCGTCAATTCAGATTATATAAAACGAAAGCTTTTAAGAGCATATAATGTTAACCCTAATATTGTGTATACACTATTGAAAGGAATATCTCTGAAGGATAAAAAGTTTCATTATGCTCACAGAGAACTCACTCAAAACATTGAAGTGAAAGTTCTTTTTATTAAGAATGATTACTTAATTGGTGGATTGGTAGAATTGGTAGAGGCTATAGGACTCCTTAAGGAATTTAAGTTCGGACTTACAATAGTTGGTTCGGAAAGTAAGGAATTAAATCACTTGAGTTATTCGCAAAACATTAAAGTGGCCAATTTAGGGATGATTCCAAATGATCAGGTTATAGAATTAATGTATGATCATGATATCTTGTGCATTCCATCTAGATTCGAACCATTAGGCGTGGCTGTAATGGAAGGCTTAGCTGTAGGCATACCTACTGTGACAACTGGACAAGGTGGTCTTCATGAAGTGACAGGAAATGGAAAACATGTCTGGGAATGTGAACCAAATAATCCTAATAGTATTGCCAATCAAATATCAAAATGTATATCTGATCGATCACAACGGATTGCAAAATCTGAAGCTGGAAAAAAATATGTTTTCGAAAAATTTGATTTTAAAAATGTAATCAATCGACTAATAGAAATTATTCAAAAATAAGCTGTTTTTAACTTTCTTATTATAAACCTAGTAAAGCAACTTTCCAATACCGTACAAGTGTCATAGGTAAAATTCTCACATTTACTAATTTCAGAATACTCCTAATTATACTATAATCCACACCCATTTCTTTAGCATTAATCATAATCGCAAGTAAGTAATCTTGTTGAATTGGACCCAAGTGCAGATCTCGAAATGATACATTCGCAAGATATTGTTCCATTATTTTGAGCGTCTTGTTTATATCTTTGACGTCCTCATGCAAGCTAAGTGTATCTTTTTCCCCATGTTCCAATGCCTCTACAGTCCTCAACTCTATCTGAACCCAATGAGCGCGATACAACATAGAAATCAAATATGCTTTGTCCTCCCATGATTTTATATTAGGAAACCCGTTAGATTTTGCCAATGTATGGTGAATACAAAGATCTAATACTCCAGCATAGTTTTTTAAGATAAATGGAATTTGGTCATTTGTAGAACTATAGAAGTTTGATTCAGAGAGTATAGATCCATCTTCTTTCTCGAAAGTAACACCAGTTTTGAAAATTGTAGCCTGGGGGTTTTCCTTCATTGATACTTCAAATGCCTCCAAATGATCTTCTAAATACCAATCATCACTATCAAGAAAACAGATCCATGTGCCACGAGCATTATGAAGTCCTGCATTTCTAGCTATACTTCTACCTTTATTTTCTTGGTGACCATACATGATTCTTGAGTCATGAAAAGAGAAAACTATCTCTTTGGTATTGTCTGTAGATCCATCGTCTATTACAATCAATTCCCAATCGGTTATGGATTGAGCAATAACACTTTCTATTGCGGTAGATATTAGGTGTGCTCTATTATAGGTGGGCAGAATGATTGAAAATTTAGGCTCCATATATTTGCAAAGATAGATTGATTTGCTGATTTCTATGTTTTTTTATACATGTAAAATACTAGTTGTCTGAGTATTTATTGAACAGATTGTCGTTGTGGTCAAGATAGCAAATGATTAACATTAGAATAAGTGATATGATTTCCAGTATTTTCTTTTTTTGTAAGCAAAGAGCTTATAATCAGTTTGTTAAACCATACTTTACATATTTTCACATGAATATAATAACTAATTACACCAAGATATATGTTTTCCTTATTGCCTTGCTTGCCCTAATATGTCCTTGCATAAGCCAAACAGCGTTTCTAGAAGACTTTCCCATGGAATTTGAAATTCGTGAAATTGAAGGAGTTGTAGAATTAGCAAATGGAAACTATTGTATGATCTTAAGAGAAGATGATATGTCTCTCGAATCAAGCCGGATACAGAGCGTATATCTATTTGATCAATGCGGCAAATATATTGACAGGATTCAGTTCCTAAATATAGATGAATATATCGATTTTTATAACGTGACCGTATTTCAAGATAAGATCCTCATGCTTGGATATTTTGACGCAGGGGATTATCTCATGATGCTCGATCCTGATGATTTGTCAATTGTGAATGAGAAGTATCATTTTGATTGGGATTATAAGAATGTTGTTGTAAACGAAGAGCAAAACAGAGTAGGACATTTAGGCGCTTATAGTGATTTTATGAATTATTCCACATATGATGAAGATCTTGAGCGAGTGATTGATCTTGGAACAACAATAGAGGAAGATGACCTGCGGTGGATTCAACTGACAAATGCGACGGATGAATATTTTCTATATGATAAAGTGTTTGATAATGACAATTCTTACAATGAGATAGGGATAGCAGATTATAGTTTAAATGAAATAGGCATAATATCAGGTACGTCAATTCACGGAAATCTAAGCTTTGGAAAGAAAGTATTTGTTGATGACTCCACTTTTTATACCACAGTTAGCTATGAGCTTGATGAAGGATTATATTATAGGAAGTATATTTTGGATTCTATGTTATATGAAATCGCAATTAATCCTTTGTCTCAAATTGGTCGAGGAATTTATTATGAAGTGGAAGATGATCAAGTAAATGTTTATCATACGGATAAATTTCATAGAATCTATGATATTGAGACCGCCAATCTTCTCAGCGAAAAACAAATATTACCAGATGGTAGTATCTACGGAGAATATCCACAACAGATAATAAAAACCAACGATGGAGGTTTATTATTCGCAGACGATCATTGGACATATATTGATAATGTTTGGAAGAGTTATATTCGTTTGATTAAGTTGAATTCTAATCTAGAGCTAGACCTCGTAACACCATCTCCATGTATGGTATCTGCAGATGAAGTGACTAAAAATGATGTAATTTTAAAAATAGACTCAAATACTAGTTTGGGTTCTTTCTCTTTAATAAGCAATGAGAAGCTCTCTTTAATAGAATTGTATGATGCTAGTGGAAATATAGTTAATGCGGTTGTAGAACCAATGTCTGGGAAAAGCTATCAGATTTCCACTGAAGCTAAAGGCTTAGTTGTTGTCATAGCTAAATTGGATAACGGTAGTCAAGTGGCGAAAAAGGTAATAATTTATTAAATAATAGATATTTCTTTCTAGTTTCAACTTCATACAAAGTAATACGAAACATAATGAAAGCAATTCAATGTCAAAAATATGGTCCACCTTCAGATTTAGTCTATACAGATGTAGTTCTCAAAGAACCAACAGAAAAGGAAGTACTTATTTCGGTAAAAGCGACCAGTCTTAATTTTCCGGATACATTAATCATACAAGGTAAATATCAATTCAAACCAGATCTTCCTTTTACTCCAGGAAGTGATATTGCAGGAATAGTAAAGGAGTTAGGTGCAAAAGTCAAACATTTAAAAGCGGGTGATGAAGTTTTCGGATTTACGATGACTGGTGGTTTTGCAGAAGAAGTAATTGTTCCTGCTAAGACTGTTTTTCCTAAGCCCCCCAATATGGATTTTCCAACTGCAGCTTCTTTTTTGTTGGCATATGGCACTTCCTACCATGCACTAAAAGATAGAGCTCAACTACTAGAAGGAGAGACGCTTGTAGTGCTAGGCGCTTCGGGTGGAGTAGGGATCGCGGCTATTGAAATAGGAAAAATATTGGGAGCTAGAGTCATCGCAGCGGCGTCGAGTTCGGATAAACTGGAGGTTTGCAAAGCACATGGAGCTGATGAAATTATTAATTACAATTCTGAAGATTTAAAATCGAGGATCAAAGAATTAACAGATGGCAAAGGAGCTAATGTAATTTATGATCCAGTAGGAGGTAATTATGCAGAACCAGCTCTGAGAGCAATTGCTTGGAAAGGAAGATATCTTGTAGTGGGATTTGCTGCAGGAGAAATACCCAAAATACCACTTAATTTAGCTTTACTCAAAGGGTGCCAAATAGTCGGTGTATTCTGGGGGGCATTTGCTGCCAAAGACCCCATGGCCAATATGACGAACAGCATGGAGTTGATGCAATATTTCGAAGAAGGAAAATTGAAACCAAGAATTCATGCTACTTATAGTTTGCAAGACACTCCAGTTGCCTTGCAAGAAATGATGGATCGTAAAGTGAAAGGTAAAAGTGTCATTGTGATGTAAGAAAGATTAAGGAATGATATATTAATAAAGTACGTTTTTATGTGCTGATATTTATTCATTCTCCAAGGCAAAAAA
>CAJXUU010000259.1 GCA_913061325.1 uncultured Saprospirales bacterium
TTGAATGCTTGAATGTTTGAATGCTTGAATGTTTGAATGCTTGAATGCTTGAATGTTTGAATGTTTGAATGCTTGAATGATTAAATATTCTAGATTAGATAGATTTTTCTGTTTTTTGATTTAATCATTTCCTCCTTTTCGTATTTTAGCATTTTAGCATTTCTTTATCCTTTTAGCATTTCTTATTATTTACTTTTGTACGCACTGTCCTTCGCTTTAGCCATTATTCTAGTTATTTCATTTGATTCTTTTAGTAAATGTTCTAGTTGGTCTTTTTTATTAAACAGTTTTGCATCTTGTATTACTTCTAGCCAGTATTCTGTCTCATCCGCTTCTTCTACAACTATGCATATCTTGCTGAAAAACTCTGCTTTTGATCTAGCTCTACATGCAGCTCTATAATTAGCCCCAACCGAAGTCGCCGATTTAACCAATTGATATGTAATAACTCCAGATGCTTTACACGTTTTTAAAGTATTACAAAAGATGATCACATCTACCGCTAATTTTTTAGTTCTTTCTTTCAACCTCTTGATGAATATTTCTTTCTCTGTCATTTTTTTTATTTATTAATGAATGTCCTCAATGCCTAATGCTTGAATGTTATAATGCATAAATGCTTAAATGCATGAATGTTTTAAATGCTTGAATATTTTTATCTGAACTCAATAACATATTTCTAGCCTTTTAAATTTAAACATTTCCCCTGCTATGCAATATCACCCCACTTTTCGCTTTTTCTTTTTATTATTTTTTCATTTCCTCCTTTCACATTTAGGCATTTTCGCATTACTATTCTACCATTTAATCATTGTTAATTCCCCAACTCCAATTGATTCTTTACCAACTCATAGTACTTTCCCTTCTTCTTTACCAATTTCTTGTGCTTCCCTACTTCTACTATCCTACCATTTTCCAAGACTACGATCTGGTCTGCATTTTTTACTGTGCTTAATCTGTGAGCCACTACTATAGCTGTTTTCCCATCTAAGAACTTATTGAGATTCTTCATTATAATCCGTTCATTATTGGCATCTAGTGAATTAGTCGCTTCATCAAAGAATAAAAAGTCTGGGTTTTTATAGATCGCTCGTGCAATGAATAACCTTTGTTTCTGGCCTTGACTCACTCCATTTCCTTTTGCTCCGATCATCGTATTCAACCCAAGTGGTAGATCTTGAATGAATTCCATAATATTTGCTTGATTAGCAGCATCCAACACCTTACCTATATTAGTACTATCATCACTTTCGGCAATGTTATTGGCTATCGTATCAGAGAAGATAAACCCCTCTTGCATGACCACTCCACACTGCTGTCTCCATATCTTTTTATATATCGTTGATATTTCTTGACCACCAATTTTGATTGAACCTTTATTCGAATCGTAAAAACCGAGTAATAACTTAATCAGTGTCGTCTTACCACTTCCACTAGTGCCTACTATGGCTGTAGTCTTTCCTCTAGGGATTGTCAGATTGATATCTTTTAGTACTTCATCTGATATAGGAGTATATTGGAATGTCAAATTCTTTATTTCTATATCTCCATTAGGAATTTCACTTAGTTTTTGTTCTTCTACTTTTTCTTCATTCTCTGCACCATGGATTTCGGACAGTCTTTCTAGGCTTATCTTTGCATCCTGAGCCGCCCTTATAAATCCTATCAACTGTTGAAGTGGTCCATTGAGTTGACCAATTATGTATTGGATGGCTAGCATCATTCCTAGCGTCATTTCACCTTCGAGGACTAATTTGGCAGCAAAAAAAGTGATAATAATGTCTTTCAGTTGATTGATTGACAATGCTCCAGCATCTTGATATTGGGAGATACTCAATGCTTTCATCTGTGTACGAAATAGTTTCGCTTGTATACCTGCCCACTTCCATCTTCGCTTGAGTTGACTTCCTTGGAGTTTGATCTCAGGCATACCTTGTATGATCTCAATCAGTGAATCTTGATTATCTGACAGCTGTTGAAATGCTCTGTAGTCTACTTCTTTTCTCATTTTTAAGAAAAAGAATATCCATCCTATATACAAAATCGAAGAGACAAGAAAAATCAAAAATATGGTCGTGCTATAAACCGCTAATACAATACCAAATACGATAAGGTTGGTAATTGAAAGCAACACACCTAGGCTCGAATTAGTAAGAAACGATTCTATTCTTTTATGATCTCCTATTCGCTGTAGTAAATCTCCTGTATTCTTAGAGTCAAAGAAACCTAAGGGCAAATGCATTAACTTAATCAGAAAGTCCGCTATGAGATTTACATTTATACGTACACTGATATGCAACAATATCCAACTCTGGATAAAGCGAACTACTGTAGATCCTAAGAATAGAGCTAATTGTCCCGCTAATACGATATATATGAAATTGAGATTCTTAGTATCGATACCGATATCGACTAGGCTTTGAGTAAGAAATGGAAATATCAACTGAAAGACCGTACCTAACAATAGTCCAATGATAAGCTGAAACATCAACTTCTTATGAGGTCCTAGATATTGGAATAAAAATCCAAATCCTTTATTTTCGCCTTCATCCAAATCTTTCGCATGAAATTCATTGGATGGTTCTAACAATAGTAGTATTCCATTCTTCCCTTCTGAGCACCATGACTGCTCGAACTCCTCGATGCTCAGCTTATGTTTCCCATCTGCGGGATCAGCAATCCATATATGTGTTTTAGTTATCTTATATACAACTACAAAGTGGTTCTGATTCCAATGGGCAACACAAGGTAGCGGTGCTTCAGACAAAGAAGGTTCATCTTTCTTTGCTTTGGTGGGGACTTTTACAGCTAATGTTCTGAGTCCTATCAACTCGGCAGCCTCACTAATTCCTTTTAGAGATACTCCAGCCTTATCAATGTAACACTTTTCCCTCAAGAACGGAAGCGTATATGATCTCCCATATGCTTTCGAAATCATACGCAAGCACGTAGGACCACAGTCCATGGAGTCTAATTGGCGATAATGTGTAAATCTGTCGATCATTCTTTTAGTTATCGGATTCGTGACTTATATATTACCGATTACGGTTGAACATGTTACTTATTTCATAAGCAACTTTCACAATGCATAGGTATTAAACCATAAATTATTAGTAAAAAACTAAGACTAAAATGGTCAACTACATAGGTCTGTAAGCCTTGCTTTACGCAAATGCTAAAAAGTGTTTCTATTTTTTTTACAATTATTTAATTGGCTCGAATAATTTGATCTTAATTATTAGTTGTGTAATTAGCTTTAAACAATTGGTACAACAATAATAACAAAACTCAAAGAAATATTGTTACATACTGTACATTTTAAGAATTCTTTATTTTCATATCTTGTATATCTAAAATTTTAGTTATTGAATGAAGTCATCAATACTTATTTATTGTCAATGTTCATCATATTTTCATACATATATACCAATACTTATAAAAAGGTAAACATAAATTGTGATATTTTTCAATATTGGATATTTCAACTATGAGTCCACTCCGAAAAGTATCAATTTCTTCAAAATGAATTATTTTGGATGAGATTTGTATTTTTTGAAATTCAGTGATGCCTGAGCATCAGTTAATTGAAATAAATGAAAATATCGCCAAAAGAAACAGTTTTAGTGTTGAGGAGTTTTCGGAGTGGACTCAAGTATTAATACGTTTATGAACTAAGAATTTCATAAAAGAAGTAGAGGGTTTTCTGTTTATTGATATATAATTTATAATTAAATGCAAGCGCGAAATTTGATGAAGTCACATTTGATTTTAATTACAATAAAACTGCGTAATATGATTTTCGATAAGAACACATAGAGTGTTTTAAAAAATAAGATTAAAGAATGTGTGACCTAGTTCTAAGTTTTTGGTCAAATACAAGGATTCAGAACTAAATGGTATATTTTACAGGATAAATGGCCCATAATGTACATATAGTATTTTTTACAATGTATATTGTACACTTAACCCTTACTATTTAGTAACTATTGAAACCTATTTTAACTTTTTTATTTAATCAAAACAAAAAATTATGTTTAAGGAATTTAAGGAATTTATCTTGACGGGAAATGTCATTGATTTTGCAGTTGCAGTAATACTTGCGGGAGCCGTAGGAATGGTCGTAAATGGTTTCGTAGCAGATATCATTATGCCGGTTGTAGGTCAATTTTCAGGAGGAATGGATTTCGCTCAAATGAGACATATATTAACTCCAGCTGTAGGGGTAGAAGGGGAAGCAGGATATGTAGCGGAGAATGCTATAAGATATGGAAAATGGATCAATTCAATCATTAACTTATTAATTGTTGGATTTGTACTATTCATGATTGTGAAAGCATACAATAAAACAAAAGCACCAGAAGCGGAAGCTGCTCCAGCCGCTCCAGCAGGACCATCTGACAATGATTTGTTAGGTGAAATAAGAGATTTATTGAAGAAATAATCACTTAAAAATATAATTTCTTCTAATCCTCAGAAGAAAATACATAATGAAGTGATTTAAAAACGTAGGTTAAAATGATTTGTATATGCTTGGTTATCAAGTTGAAGCGATTTTTAAGAAGCATAGCCATAGCTACGCGACGAAAAAATTGGGAAAACGTGATAACCAATGATATGCACCCCGTTACAGACGAGACAGGAAGGAATTAACATTATGTTTTTAAATCACTTCAAAGATTTATAGACTAAAAGTCAAATTTTAACGCTTTGTTTGTACTCATTGTAATTTTCGGATACGTTATTTGCATGAAAATTAGATCAAAAATTATATATGAAACTTATACTTCCATTCCTTTTGTTTGCGTTTACCATTTCAGCACAAGAATCTGTAAAAGTATATATTGAGCAAGAAGGCATGAATGTAAATGTTTATGCTGATAATGATGAAGAGATACCAATGACTGTGGACCTTCAACTTAATCTAACTGGGATGCAATCCACGTTGGAAAAGAATAAAGGATTAATTGCTGTTCCCGCAAAATCTAAAAAGTATCTTCTTGCTAAAGTAAGCCCAAAACCAAAAAGCAGACAAATGAATTTAGGAATGGAAAGCAGTGTATATATGGGTGACATTACACTGAAGCCTGATTTAGACTATGTATATTCACTTCCATTTAGTAAAAAGGATAAGGTGCAAGTGTATCAAGGTTATAATGGATCTTTTAGTCATTCTGGTAAAAAAGCTCTAGATTTTGGTTTAGAGATAGGTGAAAAAGTAACAGCGGCTAGAGGTGGGATTGTATATAAAGTTATTGATTCAAACTCGAAATCGTGTAAGAATAAGTCATGTCAGAAATACAACAATGTAGTTATGGTCTATCATGAAGACGGGAGTTCGGCAGAATATGTCCATCTTGATCATAACGGTTCAGAAGTGAGTTTAGGTGATGTGATAGAGAAAGGCGATCTCATTGGTTATAGTGGAAATACAGGATGGTCTTCCGGTCCTCACTTACATTTTATGGTATTCCAATTTACTAAGAAGGGAAAAAGAAAGTCATTAAAAACGAGGTTTGCTACAGATGCAAAGAGTGGCATATATCTAAAGGGGAAACAATTCTACAAAAGATAATGGATTATCAATTTTAGTCTAACGCATAAAAAAAAGGAAGTGTTCAAATCGATACACTTCCTTTTTTATTTAATTCTGACGGTTAGTTACTCAGGAGCTCCATCAGCTATCCAAGCTTCCATTTTACTAATGTCACAGTCGCTAACCATTTCACCACCTTTTGGCATTGGGCTAAATCCAGATTCTCTCTTGATAGCACCGATGATTCTGCCAAATCCTACAGCAGCTTCAGTAGATTCGTAATCAAACATTCCGAAAGGGACCATGTTAGTTGCGAAGTCTGCATTATGACAGCCTGAAGTAGCGCAAGATCCATCTATGTAATCTTTCGCCCAATTGTCATATGTCAAGTTTTCCGTCTCACATACAGTCGGATCAGTTGGATCATCATCATCATCACCACATGACATCACCGCAAGAACTGAGGCACAAATGATTAGAAGGAAACTTAGGTTTTTTAACTTTAGTATTTGCATAATTTAATCTTTGATTTTGGCTCAAGATAAACGAAATAATAAATATTAAAAGACGATTCTGACATTATTATGATAAACATGTATCTGTCGATACACTTTAAGAGCTTGACTCAGCCCTTTATAGAATTGATCTCAGAAATAAGTTGATCTGGCTTTTTATATCCTACTATCGTTTTTATCGGTTTTCTGTTCTTATCTAAGATTGCAAAAGATGGATAGCTTAATCTGTTTTTTAGCAACATTGGAGCTAGACCGTGAATTCCTTTTCTTCCTCCTGCTTTATAAATATATTCTTGGCCTTCCCAGGTTACTAGATTTGTTTGCTCTGCATCGAATTTTACCATGTGGAATTTTTCACTCATCAACTTTATCACCTCAGGATCTGTAAATGTTTCCTTATCCATTACCTTACACCAGCCACACCATTGAGTATATACATCTACGAAGTACAACTTCTCTTCATTGTTTTTCAATTCTGCAGCTTGATCTATGTCAATCCATGTGATAGAGCCATCATTAGATTTTTGATATTCGTTACTAGATTTACAAGAGCTAAATATGAGTACTAGCACAGCTATTAAATAAATGGATGTTTTCATGTGATTTTTATATTGGTTTAATTATTGCGCTTTTGGAGTTAAATTAATCTCTCCAGCTTTCTTTATCATGAATGCATGAGCTTCATCGAATTCGTTTGCAATAACTCCATCAAGGATAGCTTCTCTGATAGCAACTTTAATAGTACCAACTTCTCTACAAGGACCTATTCCAAAAGTTTTCATTATATGCTCTCCAGTAACAGGAGGTTCCCAATTTCGGAGCCTATCCTTTTCTTCTATCTTGATTATATTTTCTTGAACAATATTGTAATTTTCAAGATATCTCTTAACCTTGTTTTTGTTTTTAGAGGTAATATCAGCTCTACAAAGGGTCATCAAATCATCAATGTCCTCTCCAGCTTCAAACAACAATCTGCGAATTGCACTATCGGTGATATTTTCCTTAGTTAGACTTATTGGTCTAAGGTGAAGCCTAACTAATTTTTGGACATACTTCATTTTAGCATCAAGAGGCAATTTTAACCTCTTGAATATCTTTGGAACCATAATAGCTCCCAATGCTTCATGCCCATGAAATGTCCATCCTGTAGTTTTGTTGAATCGTTTAGTTGGTGGTTTAGCTATATCATGGAATATTGCTGCCCAGCGTAACCAGATGTTATCTGTATGCCTGCAGATATTATCTACAACTTCCAATGTATGGTAGAAATTATCTTTATGCGCTTTTCCACCTCTGATTTCAACTCCGTATAGTGCAGCCATTTCTGGAAAAACTATTTCTAATAGTCCTGTTTTAAACAAATGATCAAATCCAATAGAAGGCTTATCAGATTCTAAAATCTTTGTCATTTCGGTGATGATTCTCTCTTTAGAAATGATATTGATTCTGTTTTTATATTTTGATATCGCATCTAGTGTAACGGGCTCGATTACAAAACCTAGCTGACTTGCAAATCGTATGCCTCGCATCATCCTGAGTGGATCATCAGAAAATGTTTTCCCAGGATCAAGAGGAGTTTTGATCATCTTTAATTCTAGATGATGCAATCCGTTAAAAGGATCAATTACTTCTCCGAAATTTTCCTCGTTTAGACTTACTGCTAGAGCATTGATTGTGAAATCTCTTCGGTTTTGATCATCTTCAAGATTGCCATTTTCAACGGCAGGTTTCCTAGAGTTATGGCTATAAGATTCCTTTCTTGCGCCTACAAATTCTATTTCTAGATCTTTATGCTTGATCATAGCGGTACCGAATCTCTTGAAAACGGTCAACCTAGGAATGGGCCTTAGTTTAGAAGATAATTGCTGAGCGAGTTCAATACCACTACCCACGCATACGATATCCATATCCTTTGATTCTCTAGCGAGTAACCGGTCACGCACATATCCCCCCACTACATAAGTAGGGAAGCCAAGTTCCTCTGCGGATTCTTTAATAAGTTCGAAAATTTTTCGCTCGTAAGGCTTTATGTTGAATACCAATGTAATTCTGTGCTTTAGTTAATCTAGGGCAAATATATAAAGTTTGCAGAGATTAGAGCGTTTGTAAAGGAATAGAGATAAGTATAAATCCTAAACGAGTTCTATCAATTTATCAGATACACATTGCATCCAATTCATATAACTTTTTCTTAGTTTCATCAGACAGTATATAATCTGTCTCTTATACACATCTGACGCTGCCGACGAAGAGGATAGTGTA
>CAJXUU010000260.1 GCA_913061325.1 uncultured Saprospirales bacterium
CAAAAACATCTTTTTATGACTCCGACGCAAGCATCGGAGAATTTAAGTATTAAAATGGATAGAACATTTCAAATCACAACTCTACTCAAATACCTCAGTCATATCAATCTTCATTCCTTCGAGCGTATGGCAAGGAATAACATCATCTTGCACATAGGTATTAATCCGAGCATATTTGTCGTCGGTTAGCACAAATACTTCTACTGTTAAGTTCTTAGGTTCTACGATCCAATATTCGTTTACTCCAGATTCTTCGTAGAGGGCAAATTTATCTTGTAGGTCTTTCTTAGCAGTATGCGGAGACAGTATTTCGATTATCCAGTCAGGAGCACCAAAACATCCGCACTTTTTGACCTTATCTGGATCGCAAATGACACAGACATCTGGCTGAACTACTCTATCAGATTCGTTAAAATCTTTTCCTGCAACAGGTAGTATCACATCAAATGGTGCAGAGAAAAACTGACATTTCTGCCCCTTTAGCTTATTATAAAGTAACCCACTGATATTTCTTGAAATAATCTGATGTAAGGATGAAGGAGCTGGACTCATCCTAAATAATTTTCCTTTGATGATTTCTACAGCCTCATCATATCCAAATTTAAGATAGTCAGCATAAGTGTAGTGCTTACCGTCATAAGAGGCTACTGGTTCTTTGGTTATATTCTCTTCCATGACTATCTGATATTGATTTGGATATAAAGATAGAGGAAAATAGTTTTAGGTACAATAGAAGCTATTTTTACTAACACAAATTTTTCTTTCAGCTTCCAATGAATAGTAAGCGACATTGGCTTTATTTCTTCAAACCTCCAAAACAGACCCATTCTTACTTTCCAACACAGATTGCCCACTCAATTCCGTATCCACAGCTATAGCAGCTTCTCTACCCTCCGATATCGCCCACACCACAAGTGACTGACCACGCCTCATATCACCAGCTGCAAATACACCATCTACAGATGTTTTATAATCCGTAGTTAATACATTTCCTCTTTGGTCTAAATCTAAGCCTAGCTGTGCTAATAAACCCTCTTTTTGAGGATGCAGGAATCCTATCCCTAAGAATGCTTTCTGACATGGAATTATTTCTACAGAATCTTCTATTTCTTGCATTCCATATTTCCCATTTTCATCAACTGCCCATTCTACTTTGGCTACTTCTAGTCCAGATAGATTTCCTGATTCATCTTTAAGAAATCGCTTTGTCATAACAGACCATTCTCTTTGGCAGCCTTCTTCATGAGATGAGCTCGTACGTAATGTCATGGGCCAGTATGGCCATGGATCTTTGTCTGTTCTTTCGATTCCAGGAGTAGGCATTATTTCTAGTTGAGTGATAGATTTTGCACCTAACCTGTTTGAGGTACCTATACAGTCAGAACCCGTATCTCCACCTCCTATGACTGCAACATCTTGATCTTTGACTGAGATTGTTTCTTTTTCCGAAAATTGATCCCCAGCTACTCTTTTATTGTTTTGAGTAAGGTATTCCATAGCAACATGGACGCCTTTTGCATCTCTGTTTTCTATAGCCACATCTCTTGCAATAGTTGATCCCCCACAAAGCACAACGGCATCATATTCTGATTGGAGATAGTCAATTGAAATATCTACTCCTACATTCATATTCATGACGAAATTGATTCCTGATGCTTCCATAATAGCTAGTCGACGATCTAGGATTGATTTTTCTAGTTTGAAATCTGGAATCCCATATCTAAGTAAACCGCCAATTCTATCAGCTCGTTCATAGACTGTAACAGTATGACCCGCTTTATTAAGTTGGTCTGCACAAGCTAATCCTGCAGGACCAGATCCTATGATAGCGACCATCTTTTCTGTTGAATTAGTTGCTTTATTTGGAGTGACCCAGCCTTCTTTGAATGCACGTTCTATGATAGACTTTTCTATATACTCTATAGATACTGGATTTTCATTGATGCCGAGTACACAAGCAGACTCGCAGGGTGCAGGGCAGATTCTTCCAGTGAATTCAGGGAAGTTATTTGTTTGGATCAGTAATTCATACGCTTCTTTCCATTCTCCTCGATAGACAGCATCATTGAAGTCAGGAATGACATTTCCCAATGGACAACCGCTATGACAAAACGGAACACCACAATCCATACATCGTGCCGCTTGTTCTTCTTTGTGAGCAATAGGTAGCGGCTTATAGAATTCATTAAAATGATGCACTCTGCCTTTTGGATCTTCAGAAGATGGAAGGTCCCTTTCGTATTTCATAAATCCTTTGATATCTCCCATGATTAGCTCGCTTTTTGTTGTAAAACATATGATTCCTTCTTAGCTTCAATTATACGCAGGTACTCTGCCGAGATTACTCTTTGGAAGTTGTGTTTCTCTATATCCCAATTATTGAGAATTGCAAACCCTTTCCTGCTTCCAGTATAGTTTTTATGGCTTCTGATCATCGTTTGGATAGTATCCAAATTTTTCTGTGTCGGGCTATCAATCATCACCATTTCAGTATTAACTGTTTCACTTAAAACAGTTGAGGAATTATTATACACATATACTATTCCTCCACTCATACCGGCAGCAAAATTCTTTCCAATTTCACCCAAAATAACAACTATACCCCCTGTCATATATTCGCAGCCATTATCTCCAATGCCCTCTACTACGGTATGTGCACCACTATTTCTTACGCAAAATCTATCCCCTGCCCTACCATTGATATATGCTTCTCCTGAAGTAGCACCATAAAGTGCCACATTGCCAATGATTATATTAGAAGCAGCATCGTAGCTAGTATTCCTATCTGGCGAAACAGCCAACTTAGCTCCACTTAGGCCTTTACCAAAGTAATCATTCGCCTCACCCTCTAATTTAAAAAATATCCCTCTCGCAGCAAAAGCCCCAAAACTTTGACCCGCAGATCCCCTAAATCTATAGGTGAGGCTATCAGGCAACATTCCTAACGACCCATATGTCTTTGCGATCTCATTGGACAACATAGTGCCTACTGCGCGGTCTGTACTCTTTATCGACATCGCCCCATCATATGTCTTTCTCTGCTTCATAGCCAATGCAGAATACTTGATCAGTTGTTGATCTAGCACCTCTTCCAATCCATGATCTTGTGTTTTAGACTGATATAGCGTTTCATTTAATTTATTCTCTTCTTGGAATAAAAGTGGTGTAAAATCCACATTCGTAGTTTTCCAATGTCTGTTTTCATTCTCAATTTCAAGAAAGTCTGTTCTACCTACTAATTCATTCACAGATCGCACACCTAATGATGCCATGATCTCTCTCAAGTGTTTTGCTAAGAATTGAAAGTAATTTACGATATGCTCTACCCTCCCATCAAACTTCTTCCTGAGGTTTTCATCTTGGGTCGCTATTCCTACTGGACAAGTATTGAGGTGACATTTTCTCATAAGAATACACCCTTCAACTACTAATGCTGCTGTAGCGATTCCCCATTCTTCTGCACCCAACATAGTAGCAATTGCCATATCTCGACCTGTTCGAATCTGTCCGTCCGTTTGTAAGACTACTCTATCTCTCAATCCATTTTTGACCAATGTTTGGTGGGTTTCAGAAAGACCAAGTTCCCATGGTAATCCAGCATGTCGCACAGAACTCAATGGTGATGCACCTGTACCACCATCATATCCTGAGATTAATATGTGATCTGCATGCGCTTTTGTTACACCGCTGGCTATTACTCCTACACCAGCTTTTGATACTAATTTTACACTGATTCTAGCTTTTCGATTTGCATTTTTTAGATCAAATATTAACTGTGCTAGATCTTCTATACTATATATATCATGATGTGGAGGAGGTGATATCAATCCAACTCCAGGTGTACTGTGTCTAATCTTTCCAATGTAATCATTTACTTTATGACCAGGCAATTGACCTCCTTCTCCTGGTTTTGCACCTTGGGCCATTTTGATTTGCAGCTCTATGGCGTTGGTTAAGTAATTGATAGTTACCCCAAATCTACCGGATGCTACTTGTTTGATTGCTGATCTTTCCCAACTTCCATCTTCATTTTTGGCAAATCGTTTTTCATCTTCTCCTCCTTCACCGCTGTTACTTTTGCCTCCGATTCTATTCATCGCTTTGGCCAATGTGGAGTGAGCTTCATGAGAAATAGAGCCTAAAGACATTGCTCCGGTAGCAAATCTCTTCATGATAGAGGTTTCGCTTTCTACCTCAGAAGTCGGAATCGATGATTGTCCATTTTTAATCTTGAAGTAACTTCGGAGTGTACTACTATTATGTTCTAACTTATCTATTGCTTCCGCAAACTTTTTATAAGTTGGATAATCGTTGGTTTTGGTGCTATGCTGGAGTAGATGTATAGTTTGTGGATTGAAGAGATGATATTCACCCTTTCGCTTCCATTGATAATTTCCTATATCAGGAAGTTTATCATATCCTTTAGCAAAAGCGAGATCATGCTTTGCTTTGTTTTCTCTTGATAATTGGTCAAATGTTAATCCTTCTATTCTTGAAATCGTGCCTTTAAAACATTTATTGATGACTTCAGAAGAGATACCCAAAGCCTCAAAAGTCTGTGCTCCTTTGTATGAACCCAAAGTAGAAACTCCGAGTTTTGACATAATTTTTAGTATTCCTTTTTTGACTGCTTTGATGTATTTTTCTTCTCCTTCACTTGGTAGTATACCGTTTGACTTAGCTAGCTTTCGAGTCGTCTCTAATGCTAGATAAGGATATATGTAATCACCTCCAAAAGATAACAATGTAGCCATATGATGCGTCTCCCATACATCACCCGCGCGCACAACTATTGTGACTTCTTTCCTCAATCCTTTACTAATCAGTAGATGATGTAAAGCTCCTGTTATCAATAGACTAGGCACATTTATTTTAGCTTTATCTATATCCAAATCACTTAAACAAATTATCCTCACATCATCCTCTATTGCTTCCAATGCCAAGCTACATATCGAATCTATAGCAGCTTCTAAAGACGCTCCTTTTTCATAAGTAGTTGATATCTCCCTTGCTTCAAATTCATCCAATTCGTTACCCAGAATATTCGAGTAATAAGTTTGGTCTAAAATAGGATGATCTGTTCTGATCACTCTAGCCTCTTCTTCATTGATCCCGATGATTCTGCTGCTGTTGCTAATCACAGTGGAGAGTGACATATAGAAATTTTCACGCAACGAATCGATGGGTGGGTTGGTAACTTGTGCGAATTGCTGTTTAAAATAATTGGCAATATGTTGAGAGATTTTCGACAATACGGCTAATGGAATATCTGACCCCATTGATCCTATTGGTTCTTTGGTGGTTTGCATCATTGCATCCAATATCAATTGTTCATCTTCGAGCGACATTCCATAGGCAATCTGTCGAGTATGAAGAGACAGCTTTGATTCTTTCACCAGTGGTTTTACAGGTAAATCTTCTACCTTAATTGACATCTTATCCAACCATTCTCTATATGGTTTCCTTTTGCAGATTCTTTCCTTTAATTCTTCGTCAGAAATGATTCTATTTTCATCAAGATCAGCAACGAGCATTTTCCCAGGTTGTAATCTTCCTTTCTTGATGATCTTTGATGGATCAATGTCAAGACAGCCCGCTTCACTTCCTAGCACTAAAAAATTATCATCTGTCAACAAATATCGTGAAGGTCTCAATCCATTTCTGTCCAGTGTAGCTCCAAGTACAGTTCCGTCTGTAAAACAGATAGATGCAGGCCCATCCCATGCTTCCAGAACTCCATCATGATATTCATAAAATGCCTTTTTATAGTCTTCGATATATTCATTATTCTGCCATGCCTCAGGGATCATCATCATGATAGTATGTGGTATCGAACGACTCGCTTTTAATAAAAAATCTACTACATTATCAAAATTACCACTATCAGACTGAAATGGGTCACAAACTGGAAATGTAGAGGTCAAATCTGGTCTGTCCTTTGATACTAATTCCATGTTCTTTTCTCTGGCATTCCACCAGTTGAGGTTCCCTTGTATTGTATTGATCTCTCCATTGTGTGCAATGCATCTAAATGGCTGAGCCAACTTCCATTTTGGGATCGTATTCGTACTGAACCTACTGTGCACTATTGCTATAGCGGAGTGCATCTCATCATCTTGAAGATCTAGGAAGTAAGATCTCAATTGAGTAGCCATCAACATCCCTTTGTATACTATCGTTTTTGAAGATAGAGACGCTATATAAAAATCATCCGTCAGTCCTTTGTCACTGAAGTAGATTTCCTTTAATATCTGATTTCTCAAGAAGTAAAACCTTCTTTCTATGTCTTTATTATTAAACCCTGACGACTTAAAGAAAAGCTGGACCATATCTGGTTCACTGTTTTTCGCCATGTTACCAATCATAGAATTATCTATAGGAACTGAACGTTCGAAAATAATTTTGAAATCATTGTTTTTACAATATTTTTGTATCACATCATAGCAGTACTTCTTCAATTCCTTGTCTTTGGGAAAGAAAAACATACCGATACCGTACTTACCTCTTTTAGGCAATTTCACACCTGACACTAAAGCTTTCGCTTTCATGAAACCGTGCGGAACTTGCATCAAAATACCAGCACCGTCACCTGTGTTTTCTTCACAACCACATGCGCCTCTATGCTCCATGTTTTCTAGGATAGTAAGCGCGGAATCTATGACGTAATATGAGGTGCCTCCGTTTAAGTTGGCAATCATACCAACACCACAAGAATCCTTTTCTAACTGAGGTGTGTATAAGCCACGCTGCTGTGGTTCTGTTGTGTTGTTTGTCATAATATTTAGTATTTAGCTTACCCAAGTCCCTCTTTTGTTAGGACTTGGGAATGATTTATTTATTTTTAAAGTAGCGGCAATTCTACTGTGTATTCTCAATGATAGACTGTTTGACCAATCGAAATTCAATTAATTTAATGTCCTAAAACCCATAAACTACAGCTAGTACAAATGAACTCAATTCTTCTTTCATTTCTGTATCATCGGCAAACATCGGAGTACTCACTTTATCCATTCTTACTTCAGGAATGATCGTCAGATTACCAACTGTATATTGTCCCGTAAGTGTTACATCAAATACATTTTCATCTATACCAACCGCACCTACACCATTATCTTGAAAATATTCTACTCTTGTTCCTAGTTTGAAGTCCGCGCTCAATGCATATTGAAAATAACCCGCGACACCGGCGAAAGCATCTTGTGCAATAGTTGCATTAAGACCTAAATAAAAATCGTCTGTAACATCTACGCCAGTTGTCAGGTCAACTTGATAAAAATCTTCACTTATAATCGTATTCAAATATGCACTTCCAATGTCAAAAGAGTACCCTATTTGCAAGCCCCCTGCGTAATCATTGGTTGGATTATATTCTGTTGCATCTGTAGGATTGAAGACTCCAGCCATGAGGCTAAATCCCGCTCCTAGATCTGCATCTAGTTTAATTCCAGTATGAGAAAACGGACCATATGAAAACATGTATGAAGTGGAATAATTAAAATTACTAGTAGGTGATATTACTTCATAACCTAAGAATGTATTAAAATTTCCTAGCGTGATCTTTATCTTATCTGACACATCCCAAAATGCATACAGTTGATTGATTATACTAGACGTGCCTCCAGGCCTGAGAAAAGGTGATAGAAATGTGGCGTCTTCGCCTCTCGGCCCAAAAACAAGATCCGCAACAATTCCTGTATTTTTCTTATAGTACGTTGCATTTATGTTGGCCATACCTATCGAAAAACCCGGTAGGTTAGCAAAAGAAGTACCCGGAGCTTGATCAAAATCAGCGCCAATGGACATCCTATAATATGCATCCATAGATCCCACTACTTTGAAATTTGTAGAGTCTGATGTTTGCGATATAGCCATTCCAATTGTCATAAATGATAATAAATTGATTAATGTTAATTTCTTAAGCATGGTAATACTGATTATTTTGATTTGAAAATAATCCTTGCAAAATCTCTAATGTCAATCAAAAAAGTTCAAAGGACACGCCCTCTAACAGTTATGAAATTCACTCTAATTCCTTGAACTTAGATTCTCAAAAGTTGAATCGCAAGGAGATTTACAGTAAAAAATGATTAACATTGTTACGTTAATTCGAGGATTCCGCACAGAATCTTTGATGAAATTCGCCTCCGAGATTGCCGTCTCGGAGGCTTTTGTAATTTCCAATTCTCTTAAAATTGGATTTTTAAAACACTAAAAACTACTAAATATTCTTTTTTGTAAACGGTGTTTAGAAACTGTCTCTTATACACATCTCCGAGCCCACGAGACAGGCAGAAATCT
>CAJXUU010000261.1 GCA_913061325.1 uncultured Saprospirales bacterium
CGAGATTTCTGCCTGTCTCGTGGGCTCGGAGATGTGTATAAGAGACAGGGATAAGAAAGTCCTAAACCGATATCCCAAGTTGTCTTTTTATCTACGTCAGGAAGCCCTTCTGGAATATTAACTCTCCCAAGTACTCGATTAGCGGAACCACTCATGGCAACAGAAGGTAGATACATTGATCGTTCACGTGATAATTGCAATCGTTCTTGTATTTTTAACCCCAAATCTATTTGCTCTAACTCAGGTAAATTTTCCTTCCCATAATTAACAATGAAATCGGCAAATAGATCCAAAGTGCCATAGTCATTGATAAAGTCTACTCGTTCATCCGTAATCATTAACATGGATTCTGCAATAGTGGCATCGGTAATATCGACAGGTTCATTGATAGGGCGATTGAGTAACTGATTGAGTTGGAACTTGGCTTGACGTAATCCTGCAAAAGCATTATTAAGGCTAATTTTCGCATTGGCTAATTCTGCTTCCCATCGATTAATGTCAGAGGCACCTGTGTACCCTATTGCTTCTTTAGCCTTTGAAATATTATAATTGTCATTGTTTCGGTTGACATTTTGTTCTTGAATATTTAAGTTGTTTTTTGCGAACAAAATATTCATATAAGCATTTGCGACATCAATGACTACATCCAATTGTGTCTGGAGGAGTTGCTGTTCTTCACTTTCTTTAAGTATTTTCTGGATAGCCACGTTGGCCAAAATTGGTTCTGCAAAAATGACTTGAGAGACATTTCCACTTAAAAACCAATTCCCTCTCCCTTGTGATCCTTGTCGGGAAAAAGTGGTAAATTCATCTGTCATCAAAAGACTAGTGGTTGCATCTATCTGTGGCAATAAATCTGATTTGGCAATACCAATTTCAGTATCAGCAATACTAACAGCATCATTTTCAATTTTAATATTAAGATTAGATTGAAGCGCTTGTGCAATGGCCTTTTGCAATGTCAGTTTATTGTCGGTTTGAATGTTATCGAGATTGGATAATATGGCTTTCGACATAATATCAAAATCAGGATAGATACCAATCTTACGAGCCGTTTCCATATTTATAATAAGATTCTCTCCATAAGTTTTCATCTCAACAGAAAGGTCTGAAGGGGATTGTCCCTCAAGAATTTTTATGACATTAAGCGCTATTCGTCGAGGTATTTTTTGAAGATTCTCAGCTGTTTCATAACCTGTTAATGCACCCGCTTCCAGATAACGCTCTCCAAAGAGTGCAGCGGAAGGTATATTGTTTTCATTAATTACTTGAAAAAAGCTATCTACACGGCCAGTATCTTTACCAAAATATGGCAAAGCATAAACCGCTACTTTCTCGTCCCCCATTTCAGCGAAATGTTTGCCAATATCTTCACTATAGAAGATATGGTCTACGGTTACATTTTTTCCTTGTAGGTATTTAGCAAAAAGTTGTTTGATAAATGGAGATTCACCAATGGTTCCTTTTTGTGTTATAACTTCTAAGTGGTCAAAAGGATAAATCTCGTAAAGTAATTTTAAATCACGTTCCATGTTAAAAGGAGATTCCATATAGGTAAAATCCTTAATTCCAGATGTTCCTTCGGGTGTTTTTGTCAAGCCTTGCAACTGAGCATCCAAAACGATAGAACTAATGGTTGGTTTTAGATATTCCTTTAAATTAATGGCATAGTTAGAAGTATTGGTCCCCAAAGCAATGACTATATCATTTGCAGCATAAGCATTGGAGAAAATTGATGACTGATCCTCATTATTTAAAGTTCCATAGTAAGTGTTGAAATTCACTTCAAAACGATATTGTGCCAACAACATGATTTCATCTTGAAGATTCTTTTCATATCGAAATTCAAATTCATTGTCAGGTGCGGAATCATTAATGATCCCAATATTGATCACGGTCTGCGCCACCAAAGGATGCAATAGTAGTAAGAAAAAAAAGATGAGTAGTTTTCGCATTAGGTTTTCAGATAAGTTAATAATCAAATTTCATAAAAATAATTGATATTTTATGCATTAAACGTTTCTCGATAATTATCAATGAGTGACTTTCCAAAGTAAGTATTCGAGTTAATAATAGACAAATGCCACTATATACATATTGTTTTGAAATTCTTAATTTTTCAAGACTATTCTGAATTGTGCCTTTTCCTCTTCAAGTTGAGTTATTGCTTCACTTACTTTTTCCCAGGAAACTCCGCTATAGTGGGATAAATATTATGTCTCACACAAAAATCAATCTTAGTACGTGCAGGACTACCTATTGGGTCTTCCTCCGACCGATTCTTTACCTTCAATTAAGCTAAATCGATTAAAAAATGAGCGTCGGCGCTATATGCCGATTAGGCCCATATAGTGATCATTGCTTGTGAGCCGACTTAATAAATACTTTTTTCTTCATGATCCAAAACCATAGTAAGCCTAGGATTGCTGCGAGTACAGATGCTGTTAAAATTCCAACTTTCGCAATAGCAAGTGTAGCTTCGTCTTTAATCGCCAGTTCCGCAATAAAAAGCGACATTGTAAATCCAATCCCTGCGAATAGTCCGGCCCCGATAATCTGATTCCAGTCGGTGTCGTCAGAAAGCGAACTCTTTCTAAGTTTAACTCCCAGATAGGAAAATGCGGTAATTCCAAGTAATTTCCCAACGACCAACCCAACAATAATTCCCAAACTGACCGGATGAGTAACCATTTCCAGATATTTGCCTTCGATTCTAACTCCTGCATTGGCCAAAGCAAAAAGTGGTAGAATAAAAAACTCTACAAAAGGTCGGATTTTATATATGATTCGTTGTAATGGTGTGCTTGCTCTCCCGCTTTCAACAATGATCTTTGTAATGATTTGCTCCTGATGGGAATTTAGCAAATACATAGAATCAGAATCCGTTGACGAATGAAACTCATCTACCCAGATAGTTAGTTTTTCCTGGTATTCCATTTCTGTAGTTTTTCTCCGGGCGGGAATTGTAAAAGCACCTAGGACACCTGCTAAAGTAGCGTGAATCCCAGAGAGCAATAAGGCAACCCACAAACCGAAAATCCCAATAATGGTATAAAACCAACTATTACGCACCCCCAAATAATTAGCCATGGTCATGATTCCCAAATAGATCCCTCCAGCAATCAGGCTTTCCACATCAATAAATGGCGTCAAAAAAATGGTGATTACCAGAATCGCACCGAGATCATCCGCAGTGGCCAGTGCCGTCAAAAAGACCTTGATTTTTGGAGAGGCCGCTGAGCCAACCAAAGAAAGTAAACCGATTGCAAATGCAATATCCGTAGCCATTGGAATACCCCAGGCTGTTTGCGCTTCCGTACCGTAATTAAATCCAATATAAATCAAGGCGGGAATGACCATCCCTCCAATAGCAGCCAACACGGGTAGAAATGCTTGAGGCAAAGTAGACAATTGACCATCTATCATTTCCTTCTTGATCTCCAGACCTACCAGAAAGAAAAAAACGGCCATCAAGCCATCGTTGATCCAAATGTTAACTGGTTTTGTCAATGCCAAGCCTTCGAAACCAATGGTAAAGTCCAGGTGAAAAATATGCTCGTAACTTTCGTGATAGGGGGAATTAGCCCAGACCATGGCAATTAATACCATGATCAATAACAGCAAGCCTTTTACGTACGGAAAACGAAAAAAGCTCGTGATTTGATTAATCAACCTATCAGCTGGGGTTAAAATCATTAATTAAACCGTCTTGTATTTGAGTTTGTAGAAATGGGTGAATTCAAACCGCCTAAAATAATGAATCCTTCAAAAATTGTATGTACATTATAGTATTAAATCAAGAAAATATTTTGCAAATGTTAAAAGCTTATATGAAACATCCAACTAAGTTGCATATTTGAGAGAGGCTAGGTTTTGCTGGGTAAAACAGTTGCATACAATATTATGGATTAATTCTACACTTTTATGTATTCGATTAACTCCACCACAATCCAGTCAAAAGAAATTATTACCAAAATTATTACCGACCAGTGCCACCACTTTAAGTTGATATTTTTTGCGATTTTATACTCAATCAAAGTCCAGATTATAAAATATATGTACCAAATCCACCATGCACTTACATCATAGAAAAGAAGAAATGCCATACCAATAGTAAATGCAATCATTACAAAAATGAACAATTTTATTTCTTTTTTTTGTAATTCTTTTGACTCTAAATTAATAATTTCTTCTTTGATGTTGTTCTGACTCAAAGCATATTTTTTACTGACATTTTACTTAAAAAAACCTAATTGTTTTTGTTGTCACTTCTAATTAGTTTGTCACCTTTAATAAAGGTTTTTCCTTTTAATTAACTTCTTAGTTTTTTGAATCCTCTTCTGGCAAAATGATTTCGTCATCGATGACATTTGGTGTAGGAAAATAATCTGTTGTATTGTCCTGTATCACTTTTTTCAATTCTTCGATATTAAGTTCTTCTTGGCCGCTAAAAGCCCCTATGGTCATTTCCATGATTGCAAACATTGAACGGGACATTAAATTATTTCCAACTACTTCTGAATCTGTTTTTACAGCTGTCATTCCATCTTTTTCTTGAAAAGAAATTACTTGTTCAAAATCCATGAAATCACTATCAAATTTCAATTTAACATGATCGAATTCTTTCACTGAAATAACAGTTTCTATCATTTCGAAATCAGGTTGACCATCACCCGGACTAACGATAACTTTGTACTTACTTCCTACTTTTCCCTTTTCACCACTGATCAATTCAATACTTTTAAAACCGTCAAGCCACTGTCCTAATTTCGATTGATCTTGCGACACAGCCCAAGCCTCTTTCAGAGATTTATTTACTGTGATTTCATGACCATAACTGACAGAAGGTTTCATTAATCCAATAGCAAAAAAAATGATGCTGAGTCCGATAATCGCATATAAAATGTATTTAAGGATTTTCATCTGATTATGTTTTAGTTAATAGATGTGATGAAAATAAGGTGTTTTGGTGTAAAATATTGATTTTCATTAGATAAGTTGAGCTTGCGTAATCCTCCCTAAGGCTAAGACAGGTAAAGGCATCGTATTTTTTAATAAGAAATGATAGAATTTACATTCACTTCAATTCATGCTCTATATTCTTTAACAAATCAATTCTAGCAAAGGTAATTGTGTCTGATTTTTCACTTACGATGTCCAAAAGTCTCTTTGCACCCATGAACCATTTATGACTATCTCCATCAATAGACTTTTCGTGGATTCCTATTTCAAATAGATAACTTGATAGTTGGTCTAAATGCAAATCAACTAGATGTTTTGATTCAATATATTCTTGTAATTCTTTTGGTTCTAAGCGCACCAATTCATCTATATCTATATCAAGCCCAGATTGTAATTCAGCATTGGTTACTTGTATCGCTTCAATTACATTTCCTTCCGTTTTCAAGCTAAAAAAATTTGCTATAAGTTTGCCCAGTACTCTTCCTAATTGTTCGATCTGGTCTTTTATTATGTCTCTTTGTTGCATGTATATTGATATTTCATAAATTACTCTACTATGTCTTCAATTTATCAATAATCAGATTTAAAGCTATTTTTGACTCTTTCATAAAAGGTAGAAATGGCCAAATATGAGGCATCCCTTTCCCTTCGAAAATTTCAAAATTGATATTAGCTTTCCTTAATTTCTGAACTACCAATAACTGATCTGGGTAGGTGATATCATTCTCTGCCAAAAATAAAATTGTATTCGGGAAGCTTTCAAAACTGCCGTATATTGGTGACATCATTGCGTTTGCTAAATCATTATTCTCAGCACACATCCTCTTTGCACTTATCACACCAACTTTTGAAAGCATTGGATCATTTGAATCTATTTCATCTATTCTGGAATTTGACATAGTAGCATCCATAGAAGGAGAAACGAGGATGATTCGATGCGGCAGCTGTATGTTTTGAATGACCAATCTTTGAATTAATGCAGTAACTAAAGTTCCACCTACAGAATCCCCAATCAAAGTTACTAGACCTGCATCATATTGATCAAGAGCCGAGTTGTATATCTGATCTATGTTCTCAGACACATTGGAAATCCTATTCTCTGGGGCTTTAGGATAATCGCACATCCAGATTGTATAATTTGTTTGTTTAGAAATAGATTTTATAGTATCCCAGTGATGTTTCGCTGGCCCTGAAATAAAAGCACCTCCATGAACAAAAATTAATAACCTACCAGATGGTTTAACTTGACTTACTTCAGTAATCAAGGAATCCGAAATTTTAAAACTTCGAACTTTATTATCTCGGTAAAAAACACCTTTAGGCTTGTGAACATCCTCTTTCCTAAGTTTTTTATAGTCTATTGGATCTTTCCTAAAAATACTTTTTATTCCCTTCAATTTGATAACGAATAGAGTGATATAGTATGATAAGCTGTATTTCATCGTTTAATTTATCTATTGATAGTAGCTATTCTAATAAAACAACCCATTCATTGACTAAGTTTTAGGTTTAATATAGGCTCTATTACGTGTTACCACATCAATTACATTTATTAGCTGCAGCACCTCTAAGTGCAATGATGTTTGTTATCCCTTCATTATCATTTCTTCAACTTTCAAATTATCTGATTTACTCTGAACATGTTTAGAATGCTCAAGTAGTATGGTTCTTTTAAGAGATGAAAATATTTTTGAAGCTCTTTTAAGCATTTTCTCGCCAGGAAAAATAACGTCCTTCTTTGCCGCTATCAATGTGATAGGAATTTTAATTCCCTTTGCTTCTGCTTTACTAATTACAGGAACAGGTGTGAAATCCATATTGAAATTTAGAAAAACCTTAGAAAGATATTTTATCGCAAATTCATCTCTATCGGTAAACAATTCATGTAGGAATTTCTCTACAAATTTTATCTTTTGAGTTTTCATATACCTCTTCATAGGAATGAAAACTTTGAATAAGGCTTTGAATGGATTTCCATTTACGATATACGCAGGTGCAGATAAAAACACTTCCTTGATTTTATCTTCTTTGTTTATTAGTGTTTTCAAAATCACTAAGCCTCCAAAAGAAAAACCCACAAGTGTTACATTATCTATTTTAAGTGCCTCTATTATTTCATTCATCCATTTTCCATAGGAATCATCTTTCATACTGAGTCTTGTTTCAGCACTTTTATTAGGTTGAGCAAGCACATCAACTGCAAATACTTGAAACTTAGAAGATAAATTCGGATAAGTTTCTAAACTAATTGGAGCACAAGCATTTGACCCATGTATTATAATTAAAGGTGGATTTGATGAGCTGCCAGTAATAATGACATTGGTTTTTCCGTAACTGGAATCAATGACTCTATATTGATAATCAATATTTAATTCACTTAGCTTTTCATCATAAAGACTAAGAATTTCATTTTTTCCTGTTGCAGATTTAAAAAGTGATGTCATATATTTTGTTTTAAAGGTGTTTACAAAGCGTCATGTCTCTACTATACAGTGTTGCGAGCTTTTGCTCGCAATAAAACGTTTTAGCCATTATTAGCCGTAGTTTTTATGTATTCATTGACCAATTGATATGTTTCTTCAATAAGTTTTGTTCGTGTATCCGATGAAGCAAAATTCAAAAATATTGCAATAGTCAATGGTCTACCGAATTCTTTCACCACTATAGTTCTTGTACCATACCAACTACCAGTGTGTAGCGCAAGATTATCTGTCAAGAACCATCCCATTGCATAGTGTTCATCCATATCTTTTAAAAAACCAAATTGATATTTTTCATCCTCTGGTAAAACCATAGAGCTTGGTTTAAAAATTAATTCGTGCATATCTTTAGATACAATGGATTCTTCTTGTAAGGCATTGTTATACTTATGGAAATCATTAATACTGGTATAAACTGCTCCATCTCCTAGGACTCCATTCATGAAATACCCATCAATTTTTCCCCAGTTGCCTAAACTATCTTTATCATAGCAATATGCTCTTTCTTTAATTTCGACTGGTTTTGCAAGTTAGAAAAGTAGTTTTTTTATTACGTAATATATAACTTAAAGTTAAGTTTAATCAACCTGGTGGATGTCCACTAAAAAGGATTTGACAAAATTTCTGCCATATTACTGCTTCAGTCCACCAGATACAATTCTGTTTATTAAGATAGAGAATATAAATTACTAACCATTTGTCTATAACTTGCAGCCATGCAACCTTTGACCATTTGGCTAAAAGCTTAACAAATTTGAAATGCAATACTTAGAAATACTTGTTAAAATCAGAAAGATCATACGATCCATAAATC
>CAJXUU010000262.1 GCA_913061325.1 uncultured Saprospirales bacterium
CGAGATTTCTGCCTGTCTCGTGGGCTCGGAGATGTGTATAAGAGACAGGAGTAGTAAGTACGACCTACTCTCTTTTTCTTTCTATCTATCTTTCTATCTTTTTAACTATTTTTTTTAACTATGCTAAGACTTGATACTAGTAATACTTCTAATGTTATTTTTAAAAAATATTTCTCGATTAATTATGTTTAAGCCTTATTTTAGCTGTAACAACTGTTACAGGACTTAAAGCAAAAGTTATGAGAGAACATTGTATTAATATTTAAACCATTGCAGTACTGTTAGCAGCATGATTATTTCAGTAAGTACATAACAACTAATTCAAGTTGATCTTGTGGAAGTATAGATTAGTGAGCTACTTAAGTAGCTTGTGGAAGTATAGAGAAACTAAAGATTACCGATTATTTTAAAGTTAAATATCTACAATTATTATGTGTAGTTTTACTTACTGGGTTAAAAACCATGGGGCTTCGGCAATTTATATATTGTCTATAAATGCGGTGCATATAATTACGCCGACTTATGTTAGCTGATTATTTTCATGGTGGATATGTTTTTATTTAAAGAAAAAGGGTGTTTTATAAGCGCAAACACAGGCATAAATATCATTGTAAATGAAATATAATGAATTAGTTAAGGACAATGTAAGATAATTGGCAAATTCGTGTTTATGTATTTTTATATGACTCAATTTGGCAGTAAGAATTATATAAATTAGCTGCTCTGACAAATGGTGAGGTTTCTCTATAAAAAATAGACAAATGCTTATTTAAATAAGGAGAGATTATAAGCAAACTCTATTTGAATACAAATATTTTTATGGGACTACGAAAATTGATTTTCTTAGAACTATCGTATGCTGGTATTCAACTAGAGACAACGAGCTGTGGTGAAATAGTTTACAACTAGTTAGTAATTTGTATTACTACTTATACCAACAAAATGTCTAAAAAAATAATAGAAGAAAGAAGCAAAGCGTAAAGAAAGATAGCGCCTAAAACGAAAAACCGACTAACCACTTGCTCAAGCCGATTCAGAAAACTCTAAAGCATTTTTATTATAATCTAGTATCAGATATAGAAAATGCTTGTGATGATCCTCGAAGGCAAGGATCAAACAAATATAATCTTAGTTAGATTCTTTTTGCTTCGATGTTCATATATACGTTTTGAAAAGGATCACGCAATAGTAGCACTGAGGATAGAAGATCGTTCAATTATGAAAGAATTATGAGGTTCTGTTTGGTTTGAAACAAACTCATATGGATACTGTGAATGACCTTTTTGAAAAATTAAATGGAGAGAACTGCGAACGGTTACGTACAGTTTTAGTGAGGTATTTATTTACCAAGAGAGTATTTCATAAATCTAGACTTCAAAATAATTATTTCACAAAAACTATTGATGGAACGGGCGTGCTGGATTAACCATATGCGAAATGTCCACAAAAATCGATTATGAATGGTAAAATATCTTATTCACAACTAGGACTTTAAGAAATGTTACAGGCTCTTAAAAATAGACTAGTAAAATATAGTGATGCAATCTGGGTGTTCCTTGATTATATTGTTGTGCCTCCTGATAACAATGGTTCCGAAAGAGCAATACGAAATGTAAAGGTTAAACAAAAAGTCTCAGGACAATTTAGATCGGAAAATGGCGCTCACCAATATGCCATCCTTAGATCTGATTATGATACTGAAAGAAAAAATAACAAAAAATCTTTTGATATCTTTAATTTGATTGCTAATTCTATTTCTGGGTAGTTACAAATAATTACATGTACCTTTATTATATAATTTAATACTGAATTTGAATATTTTTAAAAGATTATTATCCTTTTTACTATTATCTATCTATGTGCTAACAAGTGCTCATGGGGCGAAATTGCATTGTCAAGATAATAATCATGAACATGCAGAACATAGTCATGATCACCATCATCATGACCATAATGGCCATGATGAGAGTCATCTAATTTCTGTTTCTCATGTTTTATTTCATTCTGTAGTTCACTTTATCGAGCATTTAGCACAGAGCCATGATAGTTGTCTCAAGGTATTAGTAGTCGATAACGATAATTCCAACAATTACAACTTTGATATAGCTGTATTATGGACTAATCGAATTAAGTTTTCAGAATTTAATCTTAAATGCTATTCATATAGTATTATTAATGGATATTCTAATGTTTACTTAATCCATTCCTCATTACGAGGCCCACCCGCTATTGTGTAATTAAGGCTTTTTTGTTTTTTATGGTATCCTTGAAAATCTTCGAGGTGTACTACTTATTAATTATTACACAATCCAAAAATGAATAAAATACTATATCTAATTATAGGTATCTGTCTATGTACAGCTATCATAGGCTGTCATATGAATGGTGCAGAAGGACACAGTCATGAAGGCGAAGATTCGCAGGCACAGAAAATAGAATATCCTACAACTACCTATACGGCATGGACAAAAAAGACAGAATTTTTTGTTGAGTATCCAATATTGGCTGTTGGTAAAACTTCAAGATTTGCAGCACACTTTTCATCCATGCAATCTTTCAAGCCGATAATGAAAGGAATATGTAAGGTTGAAGTTTTTCAAGATGATAGTTCAATGGCTAGTGGTGAAGTTGATGGTCCAAGTTCACCTGGAATATTCTTACCCGAGATTACACCCTCAAAAGCTGGAAAATATGATCTTGTTTTTACTATAAACAATGAATCCTTAGTGGATACAATAGTAATCAAGGCTGTTTCTGTATATGAGTCAGAACAAGATGCTATCCAAAACTACCTTGCAGATGAAGAAGAAGGCGATGTGGCCTTTTCGAAAGAACAAGCTTGGAAAATTGACTTTGCATTAGCCCCAGTTAAAATGCAGTCCATACAAAACATTATACATACGGCTGGTGAAGTACTACCAATTGAAAGTGATGAAGCATCTATCTCCGCATTAACGAGCGGAATTGTAATATTCAAAAAAAATAGCCTCATAGAAGGTCAGAACATAGGTCACGGCACTTCATTATTTGTAGTCAATGACGACAAGATGATTTCATCTAATCTATCTGAAAAATATACAATAATCAAAGCGAATCTTCTTCAAAGCCGAAAGAACCTCGAAAGATCGAAGGACCTATTAAGCAAAGGCATCATCTCTCAGAAAGAATATGATGATAGAAATCGTCAGTTCGAGGTTGATCTTGCAAGTTACGAGACAATGACCAAGAATTATACTACTGGTGGCATGACTTTGAAGGCGCCAATTTCAGGAATATTAAAAAAGCTTCATGTAGTTAATGGACAATATGTCTCAGAAGGACAAGCTATAGCAACAATATCAACAAATAAGCACTTATTGATAGAGGCTGAAGTGTCACAGAAGTATTTTGAGGACATACCAAAGATCATTTCTGCAAATATCAAATTACCATGGAGAGATAACGTAACGAGCATCGATGAATATAACGGAAAGTTGATAGCAACTGCCTCTACCGCAATAGATCATTACATACCTGTCTTATTCAAAATCGATAATAAGGGTGATATAATCCCTGGCACATACCTAGATATCTATTTGAAGACGAGTGATGTAACTCAAGAATTAGTGATACCTAAAATTGCTTTACTCCGAGAATATGACATGTATTTCGTCTATGTCATGACTGCAGGAGAATCCTTTGAAAAGCGAAATATTACAATTGGTATAGATGATGGTAAAATGGTGCAAATTCTATCTGGTTTGAAGGAAAATGAAATGGTGGTGACACGTGGTGTCTATGCTATAAAAATGGCATCGATGTCCTCTACTATCCCAGCTCATGGTCACGAACATTAAGAATGTTTGATGGATCTATTAACAATCAAATATCAATAAGATGAACAATAATATAGTCATGCTGTACTGCCTTTTCATGGCTTATGCTATGGGTAGCTCAGCACAACAATACACACCAATCACTATAGATAAGGCTATAGAACTTGCACTACAGCAAGATCCATCAATGCTATTGGCTGATTTGAAAGTGTCCCAAAATGATAAACTTTCTCTAGCTGGTGTTCCCAATCAATCCACTCAAATATTCTTATCTGGAGATGAATTCAATTTCGAAGGAATATCTGGCGTGCAAAGTTTGAATATTCAACAAACCTTCAATATGCCTAAGGTGTCTCAATCATACAAGAACTATTATAAGGCACAAATGGCAAAGTCTAGCCATCTGAAGGTTTTAACTAGAAAAGACATAGTCCGAAATGTAGAACTGGCTTACTTTCGATTGGTAATTACTAAGAAAGAATTGGCTCTAAGTACTGAAACGGAAACTATATACGGAGCATTTTACAATAGGTCAAAAGAAGCATACGAAAGCGGCGAAAGTAATAAGCTTTCATTCGTATCTTCTCAAACATTGTTAAAGAAAGCAAGACTTAATATAGATCATGCATCTCATGAACTAGAAATTGCTCGTGAGATATTTAATATGTGGTTAGGCCAAGAAAGTAACTATGACGTTGAAACTATTGGCGATCCAATTTTACAAAATATGGATTTTGACGAAGCCAAGATAAATCCACATCTCAGTATGTATCAATATGAAAGAGAAATAATTCAAAAAAATATTGAAATGCAAAAGAGTAGGCTACTTCCTAAACTTAATACAGGGCTTAAATTACAATCTGTAAATGGAGATCTACTGTACTTCGGATATCAAATAGGTGTAAATGTACCTTTATTCAGAGGGGCTTATAACCAAAAACTAGAAGCTGCAAGAGTAAGTCTAGATATTGTCGGTGCAGAGAGAAAGATTAAGGAACGAGAGATTAACAGGAAAACCTTAAAGCTCAAGAGTCATTTGAAGCATTTACTTGAGAAAATTGATTTTTATGATATAGAGTTATTGCCATCTATAAATGAGCAAGTTACTCTTCAAAAAGAAGCCTATCAACTGGGCGAGGGAAGCTATGTAGAGTATATGATGAGTATAGAAAGCTACAATAACCTGAAAACCGAAAGGCTGGAGATGATAGAAGATTTCTATATAAATTCTATTGAATTAAAGTATTGGACTGAAGTCAAATAATCATCAAAAATAAATATAATGCTAAATTATCTAATAAGTTTTAGTTTAAAGAATAGGATGATTGTGATCGCTGGATTCACTTTAGTCCTTATATTTGGAACATACACAGCCCTTAATATGGATGTTGATGTATTTCCAGACCTGACCGCTCCCACGGTTACAGTTCTTACAGAAGCACACGGAATGGCCACTGAAGAAGTAGAAAAGCTTGTGAGTTTTCCATTAGAATCTTCATTGAATGGTTCTCCCAATATCAGAAGAATTAGATCTTCCTCAGCAATGGGGATTTCTATAGTATGGGTAGAGTTTGAATGGGGAACAGAAATCTATAAAGCCAGACAGATAGTTGCAGAAAAATTAGTGTCTGCCAAAAGTAAATTGCCGCAAGGAGTTGGGGAACCCACACTTGCTCCTGTATCATCTATTATGGGTGAAATCATGATGATAGGTCTCAGCTCTGATATTATAAAAACGAGTGAGCTCAGAACAATTGCTGACTGGAATCTAAGACCACAACTACTGGCTACTAGTGGTGTTGCACAAGTCGTAAATATAGGAGGTGGATATAAGCAATATCAAATACTTGCATCTCCTGACAAAATGAAATACTTCGGTGTTTCTCTCTCCGAGCTAGAAAATGCTGCGAAATCGTCATCGGTCAATGCTTCTGGTGGCTTTATAAATGAGTATGGAACTCAATATACTATACAAAGTGAGGGGAGAACTAACTCATTAGCAGAAATTGGGTTGTCCTTGGTCAAAATGAAAGGTACAAAGCCAATTCGTATCAATGACGTAGCGGAAGTGAAAATAGGTGCCGCTCCCAAAATTGGAGACGCTTCAATTATGAAAAAGCCATCCATTGTCATGACTGTAATGAAACAGCCTAACGCCAATACTATAAAATTAACAGAGTCCATTGATCTTGTATTAGATGATATAGAAAAGCAACTGCCCCAAGGAGTTGTTTTGAATAGACATATATTTAGACAATCAGAATTTATACAAGCATCTATTGATAATCTTCAATCAACATTACTAGAAGGAGCCCTTTTTGTTTGTATTATACTATTTCTATTTTTGATGAACTGGAGAACAACGATCATATCTTTAGTAGCTATCCCTGTTGCATTGGTTGTGACTATTATTATTATGAAATTTCTTGGATTTACCATCAATACGATGAGCTTAGGTGGAATGGCAATTGCCATCGGTGCTTTAGTAGATGATGCTATTATTGATGTTGAAAATATCTATAAAAGATTAAGAGAGAATATCATAAAACCTAAGGCAGATAGAATTGCCAGTTTGAAAATAATTTATCAAGCATCAAGTGAAATTAGAAATTCCATATTGATTGCAACCTTGATTATAATAGCTTCATTTATTCCGTTATTTTTTCTGAGTGGAATGGAAGGTAGATTACTCAAGCCCTTGGGCGTATCGTTTATTATCGCCATATTTACTTCTCTCTTTGTAGCAGTAACTTTAACGCCAGTAATGAGTAGTTACCTATTGACAAATGAGCAAAGACTCAGCAAACGATCAAAAGGAAGTTTTTTAGAAAGGAAAGCAACACAATTATACAGAGTAGTATTGTCGTCAGTACTCAAGCTTCCTAAAACAGTCATAACAAGCGCCGTTGTATTATTCCTCATTTCTGCTGTATTACTTACGGGATTGGGAAGAAGTTTTTTACCTGAATTTAATGAAGGGTCATTAGTAATTAGTGTAGTTACTCCTCCAGGCACATCTCTAGAAGAATCCAATAAGACTGGAAAATTAGTGGAAGAACTATTACTCGAAATGCCAGAAGTAAATAGTACTGCCAGAAGAACTGGAAGGGCAGAAATGGATGAGCATGCTCAGGGTATAAACTCTTCAGAAGTAGAAGTCCCATTTATAATCAGTGAAAGACCAGTTGAAGAGTTCTTTGTTGCGTTACGGTCTAAATTATCCATTGTTCCAGGGGCCAATATTACAATAGGACAGCCCATAGCGCATAGAATTGATCACATGCTATCTGGAACTAGAGCGAATATTGCAATAAAGATATTTGGAGAAGATCTCAATCGTTTATTTAAGACTGGGAATGACATCAAAAGAGAGATAGAAGGAATAGATGGATTAGTAGATATAAGTGTAGAGCAACAAACAGAAGTACCTCAAGTAAGCATCGTACCTAATCGGATAATGCTAGCCAAATATGGAATCAAAATGAGTGAGTTTGCTGATTTTGTAGATATAGCCCTCGCAGGAGAACCTGTGGGACAAATATTCGAAGGGCAGAGAAACTATGACTTAATACTTAGATATGCTGATGCAAATAGAGAAAGTAGCGAGGCTATTAAAAACACATTAATCGATACTTATGATAACAAAAAAATACCATTATCATATGTAGCCGATGTGAAAATAAGTGGCAGTCCTTATTCCGTAAGTCGAGAAAATGTGCAACGAAAAATTGTTGTGTCTGGAAATGTTGCTGGCAGAGATTTGAGAAGTGTAGTAAACGATATAAAAAGTAATGTTGGTGATAAAATAGATTTACCAGAAGGATACCGAATCGAATATGGCGGTCAATTTGAAAGTGAAGAAAAGGCGACCAAATTATTACTGCTTTCTTCTATAGGAGCTATTATTTTTATACTCTTATTGCTATATGCAGAGTTTTCTGATTTTAGATTATCAGCAATTGTGTTGATCAATCTTCCATTAGCATTAATAGGTGGTATTGTCATTGTCTATTTTACAAGTGGAATTATCTCTATTGCTTCGACTATTGGGTTTATTAGTTTATTTGGTATTGCCGCTCGAAATGGAATATTACTTGTGAGTAGGTATCAGGTTTTGCTAAAAGAAGGCAAGAACATAAGAGATACGATAGTAGAAGGATCAATAGATCGACTAAATCCTATTTTGATGACAGCTCTGACGACTGGATTGGCTTTAATACCATTAGCAATCGCTGGAAGTAAAGCTGGTAACGAAATACAAAGCCCAATGGCTATAGTAATATTAGGAGGTTTGGTAAGCGCTACTTTGCTTAATCTACTAGTGATACCCGCTGTTTTTAGTTTGAGAAAAATCTAATGTTAAAAATATTTCGTTAGATGATAATTTAATAAGGAATGATGCATTAATAAAGTACGTTT
>CAJXUU010000263.1 GCA_913061325.1 uncultured Saprospirales bacterium
GGTTTTATGGATATATAGTTGGATTTGTAATCATTCTTAGCATCGATCACTAGATCAGCGATTCCCATTAGTTTGCACAAATTATTGAAGAATTGACCAAAAGCATGAGTTGAATCTATTTTCATTATTGAAAGCGGTAGTTCGGCAGTTGCTTTTCCTTCCAGCATGATCAGTTCGATTAATTCAGCTTCATTTTTTGTGTGTCTTTTTCGTTCAGTAAAGTAAAATATGTCAGATACAGCCTTGTGAAATCGATCATTGATATCTAATTCAACAACAATCTTCTTTAATACATACATCCTATTTGAAAGAGATTCACTAGCAAGTTTGAGTGTCAACTGATTTTCTTTATTTCGTAAATACTTTAATATGCAACTTGTAATATCATTTCTCTCTGCTTCGGTAGGCAATTCATCAACAACCTGATCTACTTCATCTATAGCTAATATGAGGTGATCCATCATTAGTTTTATCCTATCATCTATTTCTATCCGATATGCATCTGTTAGGATATGCATTTCTTTGCTTAGTTTTCGATATATAGATCTTGTTGATTGCCAATCTGGAGCAGTTAAGTAATCAGTCATTATTCAGAATTAAGACGCAACTTATTAAAAGTAATCGAATATGAATGTCATAAATCATCGTCTATTACAATAATACATCAGACTATTTGCTGAATAGTTTAAGTAATGCTACTTTCGATGTTATATTAAAAAATAGGTAATCTAATAATATATGACGAACCTGACATCTGGGCGTGAAATACCTGCAAGTGGATTTAAGGGACTAGTGCAAAACTGGAGAGCGGATTTACTAGCGGCAATTAGTGTTTCCTTAGTTGCGCTTCCTTTGGCGTTAGGAATAGCGGTAGCTTCCGGCGTTGCTCCAATAGCAGGTCTTATCTCCGCTATTATTGGTGGGATCGTTGTTACATTGTATAGAGGTAGTCATTTGGCTATTAATGGGCCTGCAGCTGGACTTATAGCAGTTATATTATCGGCACTTGCAAGTATGGATGATGGGAGCGGCAATGCTTTCAATTATGTATTGGCAGCTACTGTGGTAGCGGGAGGCATACAGGTAGTTTTAGGAATATTTCGTCTTGGTTTTATAGCTGAAAGTATACCATCGTCAGTTATTACAGGAATTATGGTAGCCATTGGAATTATTATATTTACAAGCCAGATCTATGTCGCGATGGGCATCAATTCTATTGAAGGGAATACGATAGAAAAACTGACTGGAATTGTTGATCATCTTGGTGAAATCAATCCATTTATAGCCATTATATCCTTTATAGGGATACTTATGTTGATTATTTTACCAAAATTGCAATCAAGGTTATTTCATTTTTTACCTGCTTCTCTTTGGGTATTGATCGTTTCTATTCCTTTAGTGTATCTATTCAACTTTTTAAAAGGGCATGATTTGAGTTTCTTTGGAAGACCTTTTCATGTTGGCCCTGAATTTCTGATTCAGATGCCAGAGGACCTTTCTAAAATGATTATGTATCCTGACTTTAGTAAATCACATACTATTGAGTTTTGGATCGCCGTAGTATCTATTACTTTGATTGCCTCTATCCAGACTTTGGCTATGGCAAAAGCAGTAGATAAATTGGACCCATATAAGAGAAAAACTCAGTTGAATAAAGATTTGATTGGAATTGGTTTAGGAACTATGGTTTGTGGTGCGATTGGTGGCTTGCCTATTATCACTGTCGTAGTTAGGAGTACTGTGAATATTACAAATCACGCTAAAACAAAGTGGTCTAACTTCTATCATGGTTTGTTGCTGATCGTCTTTTTGTTTTTGTTAACACCAGTTATTCAAAAGATACCTTATGCAGCTCTAGCGGCAATCTTAGTATATATTGGCTTTAGGTTAGCTTCACCTTCTGTATTTAAGAAAATCTATAATGAAGGATTAGAGCAGCTGTTATTTATGCTGGTGACATTGATTATTACATTGTATTCTAATCTGCTTTGGGGGATAATTTGTGGAACATTATTTACACTTTTAGTTCAGATACTTCTTGCTAGGTTGCCAATATCAAAGTTTTTCTCATTGTCTGCCAAATCTGATACAAGTATGATGATACATAAGGATGGAAGTTATGATTTAAAGATAAAGGGGGTAGCAAATTTTCTTTCTATTCATAAATTCATGTTATTAATAAAAGATATTCCAAATGGTAAAACCCTTAATATAGATCTTTCAGATACTCGTTTAGTAGGATTGACTTATCAGGACAATCTATTTGAATTTGTCGATAATTATAGGAACGAAGGTGGAACAATAAATATAAGCGGAATTGAGAGTCATGTATCTTCATCTAATCATAGGAAAGCAATGAAGATTTCGCTTGCTAATAAACAAGTGCAACTTTCACCAAGACAAACAAGACTTCAAACGCTCGCTCAACAGAATAACTATTCCTTTAATATATTACCTGATCAAGATTCTCAGGATCTAAATAAATTCAAGTTCTTCGAACTGCGTCCAATAGAAAGAAAGTCAAATGCACTTTCTGGAAAATTTGAAATCTCTGAGAATAGCTGGGAAATTGCAGATGTTGTCTTTAACGAAGGAGCTTCATTTACTTCGGAGATCTTTTATTCAACACTCATGACTATCAAGTTGAACAATGAGATACCAAAGTTTATGATGGAAAAAGAAGGATTCGTAGAGAAGCTCTTTGATAGGGTAATGGCATTTACTGGATATAAGGACATCAATTTCAAAATGTACACAAAATTCTCAAGCCAGTTTTTGCTGATGGGGGATAATGAGGCATTGATTAGAGCATTTTTTACGCCTCAGCTAATCTCATTTTTCGAAGAGGAATCAATCTTCCATGTTGAGTGCAATGGAAAAGCACTTCTTGTTTTTTCCAAGATAAAGCTTGCTCGAACGGATGAGACTCAAAAGCTACTTTCATTTGGAGAAAGTCTAATAGAAGAGCTTACTGTTTCCTACAATGTAAATAAGGGGCTTTTGTAGATTGGAAAGTACCACAACAGTTGTATTTCTTTACAGAATGTTTTTTTTTTACATTAAATGTCGATGCCCTTCTTTCGAACTATCCATCAAGAAACCCTATTTGTCCTATGTAAGTTCAAGAGATTATATGTTGAAGACATAAGCATATGAGTTAAATTAGGCTACATTCGTGACATTCTAAACTATTATGCATTTATGCAGACAACGCCCAAGGCTATCATAAGTGTTAGCTGAGTCATGAAATTCTGCGACCAAGAGTTTGAAGACTTCTAGAGCTTCCATTTCTTTTCCATCCCAAAGAAGATTGTAGCCATACATGTTCATCTCTTCTTCAAGATTTGGCACAATAGGATTCTCTTTTTTAAGCTTGTGATATAGAGCTATTCGCTCAGAAATAGGCAAACTATTGTTATCAGTAAGAATTGCTGGAATAGCTTGGATGGACTGGTTTCTTTCCGAATCATTTTGTGCTTGACTGTTACAAGATGCCATGATTACAAGTACCATTATGTAAGACCAATATCTGAAAGAAGAGAAATTCATGTTCATGTGATTTATTATTTAAATGCAATGTAGTAGGAAGTTCTTCTTTTGTGAATGTTTGCTTTGTAAAAGAGTGTTAAAGGTGTGTAAATGATTGAAGTGATTTAAAAACTAAGGTTAAAATGACTTGTAAAGGAATTAGCATTATGTTCTTAAATCACTTCATGGATAATAAATCAGTATTTGGCTGTTTTCTATAGCAAGATTCTATTTCTATAGCAAAATAAATAGGAGGCATCCAAATTAATGAATACTTCCTATTTTATGATTCATAGGAGAATGATTTAGCTTTATTTTAGAAATTACCAAAGTGAGTTCCAAGCAGTACCATCCCAAACTTTAAGTCGGTTGGCGTCGGATATGTCCATAATAATTACTCCTGCATCTGCGGCACCAAGACCAACAGGTAAGAATCGAGGAGTAAGTTTGAATAAATCTCTAGCAGTGATATTTGCGTTGAGCTCTAAATCATCCGATTGGGAATCTCCATAAATCAGAGCTTGTCCAGGACCGTTGGTAGTATTCTCAATAATAAGTTTTCATTATTGGATTCATTAAATCCATCATTATAGCCTAAGAAAACACAAGAATTGCCAGAAGCAATATCTCCAGCCGGTGCTCCTAAGTACGCATTAAATTCACCTGTACTATTATTGGTTCCTGTGTAAGAACCTACATATGTATTAAATTCTCCATTGTTTGCATTCGATCCACTTTACAGGCAGAAAATATTCTATCGCACTTTTGTTATTGATGGATTAGAAAAACCTTTTTTCCTATTTAAGTTGGTACAAAGCCTTCGACAGAAAATCCCAATAGGGTCGTTTCTGCATACGAAGACAATGTAGCTTTTGTGGAAATGTACTATGATAAGCTGTATTTTACACAATTAATATTTGAAGTCGTTTAATACAAGGCAATAATACAGGTATAAATACCTGTATATGCTATTATTATATTGTGTATATTTAAACAATTCTATTCATTCAGATCAGAATTTTAGGTGTAAACAAAGAGATCAACAAGCTATTTAACGTGTATTATAACTTGTCTTAGGTTCAATTGGATAAGACAAATTGTATAATACATATCCAAATAAAAATAGGATAGCTTAGAATTCAACCCAACACAAATGAAACAATCAAAGAATAAAAATCGCTGAGACTCTTATTTAACAAAATCAACAATATTATTCTATAACCTTAATAATTCAAATTATGAAACCAACAAAATCAAAATTCAATATTAGCAATCCAATACCAATATTATTGGTAGTTGTTCTTGGGTTTGTATTTTTAAACTCAACTTGCTCCAACAGTGATGAATCAGTAGAACCTTCATTTGTATCTGACACTCAAAATGCGCTACCAATAACTGTATCATCTAATGTTCCATCAGATATATTCACGGATGGTACACCAGCTTCAAAAGCTAGTTTAACACAGGCAGCAAATTTTGCTTGGAATGAATTTATTGCCCTCAATTGGCCTGCAAAAAAGGATAATAGAGATGTACCTGATACAAATTTAAAATTCGGAAGTCAGGATGGTAAGACTCCTTTAGTATGGCACACCTATCGACATAAAGTCGAAACTTATCCTGGTAACGGGAAAGCACCTCCAGGATATGATCCAACAGCAACTGATTATGGGTATAATACTTCACCGCCATCATACCTTTATGAACCAAGTAAGACTGGCACTGATGATGGTAGTGTAACTCCTTGTGGCATTGTGTCAAGTACAACTCCATGGATTAACCTAGATGAGAAAACTGAAATTGGCGCAGCAACTATGCATGCAGGTGTTTCATCCGAAGCAGCATTTCCAGATGATCAAATCCTATTTTTAGCCAAATCAAATGAAGTAGAATATAAATATATAGCCAAAAATCAATGGTGGAATGGTAAAGATTCTACGCAAACTTTGGAGGCCGCACAAAAAAGTACAACGGCATACATTAAGGAAAATGGCATGACACCTCCTTATGATGCGAATAGCAAAACATATGTCAGCCTTCCTCCAGGAACGATTGAAGTAAAAACTGCTTGGAGAAAGTTGACCAGTAAAGAAATTAATAGCAAACGATTCTTTTCCACAAATGTCAGATATTATGAAGATAATGAAGCAACTGATAAGCCGTGTTATGTCGATGATGTATTCGGAATGGTAGCACTACATATTATTCAGAAAACCCCAACTGCGCCATACTTTATATATGCTACATTTGAACAAGCAGACAACATACTTACTACAACAGGCGAACGATTCGAAGATGAAAATGGAAATATTATTGGTGATGATCCGAATATAGACCCTACTACACCTAAATTGACAGTAACAAATGCTACACCAACTGCTCCACAAACGATTGTTGCAGATGGAGATCCTGGCGTTCCTGACAGCAGTCTATATTATATCAATGTTACAGGAAATACAACACCACAAGGTACAGTAGTTTATAATCAACGTTTCAATAGTATTCCTCAAGAAATAATAACTGTCAATGAAAATGCACACGCGCTTATTAATGATTATAATACGCAAAATAATATAACGTCTCCATGGGAATTTTATAAATTAATTAATGTTCAATATGCACCGATCAATAAAGAACCAGGTGTAGATTATGTAGGTGATAGAAAGTCAGAATATTATCTATCTAATAGCGTAGTAGAATCTGATTATGTTTTACAAATGTTTAGCGGGCAACTTGCTTTCGACTCAGTAACAACTTTTACAAGCACTGATTACAATGGCATAACATATGATTCTATAGCCTATAACGCCTATTATGAAAAGCCATATCTGATGGGTGGTTGCATGGGATGTCATGGTAATATTACTAATACTGGTAGTGATTATAGTTTCATTCTAGGGGTGGCTGTTACAGAACCAGAAGTTGCTGGTAAATATGTTAGTTTGAATGATACTAAGGTGAAAAGACTCGCAAAAATCATGAAGTAATCAAACCATTCTGATTTTTAGATTAAAACTAGGGTTAGGTATGCTAACCCTAGTTTTTTTATGAATATTCAAAAGTGACTGAAATACATTTTTAAAAGATTGAAAGTGTAGGGACTAATTTTACTGAATTACCAACTACTTAAAATAGGTGGGTTCATTTATCCGATTGTAGTTGGCATTTATCATTCTAAACAGAAATTCTAATTATCTGCATTTGAGCCTTTCCTGATTTAACATATTTATGTGTGACTCCTCCTCTGATTCAACGTAAAGGATTTTGGGCGCTTTGTGCAGTAGGATTATTATTGCTTTTTTATCTAGGATATAGGTATCGACTTTCTCAATTAAAAGAAAAGCAAAATCTCATGATTGCTTTTAATAAGCAATTGGCTGAGACTGAAATGAAAGCATTGCGAGCACAAATGAATCCTCACTTCCTATTCAATGTATTAAATGCGATCAAACTAAACGTACAAAAGAATCAACAGGAAAATGCTATTGATTTTATTACCGATTTCTCAAAGTTTATAAGATCCGTTCTGCAAAATTCAGGCAAGAAAAGAATTAGTTTGGAAGAGGAATTACAGCCCTTAGAATTATATGTCAAGATAGAAAGAAACGATTTTCTACTTCTTTCAATTATGAATTTATTATTGAAGAAAGTATAAATATTGAACAAATTACCATACCACCAATGCTCATTCAGCCCTATGTAGAAAATGCAATATGGCACGGAATATTACATAAAACTGATGGGAAAGGAGAATTAAATATTAATACTTATAAAGATGGAGTCAGTATTGTAGTTGAGATCAAGGACAATGGAATAGGTAGAGAAAAGCTAACAAATTAAAGCTAAAACCCGCACAGAAGAACAAGTCCATGGGGATGCAGATTACCAAAGATCGGATGACGATTAGTAACAAAGTATCCAGCGATCATATAGAAGTGAAGATTGTAGATTTGTATGATTAATCTGGACTGACTATGGGTACTAAAGTTTTGATAATATTAAGACAACCAATGTAGTGTGTTGAATTAGTATGATATTAAATAACACTGTACTTTGTCGTGGTCAACTTAAAATCAAAATTCATCAAATGTAGTTATTATAAATTGTATACCTTTGTTCTATAATATTTTATGAAGAAATCAGCATTATATAGAATCACTTCACTAGTACTAGCTTTATTGATGTTTTTTACATCAGTGGGATTCTCAGCTGATTTTCATTTTTGTAAAGGAGAACTTCAGTCTTTCAGTTTTTTAGGTGAAGCGGAATCTTGTCATACTTATAAAAAGAGTTGCCCGAACCATCCAAATATGGTTATTACAGGCAAGTCTGAAAAAGACTGTTGTAGTAACAAGACTATTGAAGTAGATGACTTGGACACTGATTTTAATGTTTCTCCTGATGTAGAATTGACAGATATACAGTTAAAATTTGTCACTTCATTTGTACAATCTTTCTTTTCATTATCTCCTCCTAGAGTAGTGAAATCTTCATTCCACGGCACCCATAATCCGTTGCCTCCAATGGATATCTATGTGCTGTTGGAAAGGTTTCTTATATAAAAAATATCAATTAATAGTACTGGTATAGATCTATCTATCCAGTGTTGAAGACAAATGTCCATGATCTGTCTCTTATACACATCTCCGAGCCCACGAGACAGGCAGAAATCTC
>CAJXUU010000264.1 GCA_913061325.1 uncultured Saprospirales bacterium
CGAGATTTCTGCCTGTCTCGTGGGCTCGGAGATGTGTATAAGAGACAGTCCTAGTAGTATCACAATAACACCATGTAATAAAACGGCTAAGCCTGCAAAAAGCAATAAGGTGATGCCTAGGTCTTTAAGTTCAACAACAGCACTAAGTTCACAATAAGCGCCAATAACAGCCAAGAATATAAATACCAAATACAAGCCTAAATTATGACTGCCTTTTAATTTGGTGACAAACTTAGTTTGAGCTAATAGGATACCAATGGTGGAAAGGGTGATAATCGAAGGAATCTGAGGAACAAATTCTTTGATAACATCAGATATAAAATATGCAGTAACACCTAAAAAAGGAAGCCAGATTAGTGAATTTAAATCGAGACTTTCATCTTCAGGATGCGCTTTTTTTTCTGTGTATGTCTGTGGTTTTAAATTTGTTTTGCCTTTCCAAAAACGACTTATAACCATTGGAAATGCTAAAGTTACAATAATCCATATTGTAGTAATTACATTATCTACTGCAATGGTTCCAGCATACAATGCTCCTTTTTCTTGAAAGTCATATTCCAAGGCTACAGCATTAAAATTGACACTACCTCCTGTATAAGTGCCAGTAAGCATGCCAGCTATGATTTTTCCGTCTTCACCTAAAACACCTTCTGGTGACAGCATAAACCATGAAATTAGGATACCTATAGTTGTAGCTAAAGAACCAATTAAGAACAAGCCAATCATTGGAAACCCTGCTTGTTTAATTGAAGTTAAATTAACATTAAGTAATAAATAAAAAATAGAAATTGGAGCAACATATTTAAAAATACCGCTGTAGAGTGGAATGCTGTTGGACGCAGAAGGAATGAGTTTTAGGTTTGCTAATACTGCTGTGAACAAGATCACCAAGAGGGCTGCACCAAATTGTTTGCCAAATTTGGTTTTGCCAGCATAGACTGCTAAAATAACCATTAAACATAATGTCGCTAAAACGTAAATTGGATTATTTACAAAGTCCATAAGTTTTTGATTGATTATAATGACACACAATTTTTGGTATATGGATTGTTGTGTTGTTAAGCAACCAAATTAGTAAAAGAAAACGAACCAGAGGGAATTCCAAATGAATTTCCAAGTAGGCTTGAAGCAATTAATTATACTCGTTGTTGTGCTTTCCTTCTTTTTTTTTGATTCGATTATTTAATATTTGATTCGATAAGCTCCAAAGTCGCCTTTAAATAGTTCTGAAATACTTTATAAGAAATCAGTCACAAAACACATCAGAATTTTGTTTGAGATGCATGATACTTGATCCTGTTGTCAGTTTCTTGGAGAAACCAATAAAGTCAAAATTCTCACTCATATAACTCCAGACAACTGTCAAAAACTTAGAAAACTATGATTGCATACTCACTTATAAGTGTCGATAATTTTCTTTGCTATCCCCAAAACAAATTCCTCTATTCCCATGTCAACTCTATAATATTGTCCTCTACTTTCTTATCCATCAATTTATTTAAAGGGTCTATTCCAGACGAAGTAGGTTTTCTATCAACAATTATTTCAATCTCCTTACGTGCCTCTGAAATCTTATGTTTTTCGATATATATCAATTCATTTTCTCCAACCGGTGATAGACTATAAACACCAATGTCTATCCAATCATTGATTTTCACACTTGATTCTAAGCCTAAACTGTCAACAATGTATTTATTAGCCACTATATCAATCTTAACTGAGAACTTACCATTAGCCAATTCTTTTACAGAACCTTTATTTGTGCTAAGATCATATAATGTAATATTTTCAAACAAGTCCGTTATAACATACTGTAAGCTATCTGGAGTCACATCTCTAAAATAAGATAAAAGATCCAATGTTGTAGGATATCGTTCCTCCTTCAGTTGACCATCTACCACATTCCAATCTTCTATAAACCTGCTCAACGCTAGATTGACGCTATCTTCAGTAATATAGTCTTGAAGCGCATAAAAATTTACAATACCCTTTCTATAATAAATATAGTCTTGTCCCTCTACCAAAGCCATAGGCAATTCATGATGCTGATCGGATACTCTTTCTCTCATGTACGTTTTCCTTTCCTGTTCTAAAAACTGAGTAACTTTTTCTTCAGAAAATTTACTTTTCAGAACCATTAAGGCAGAATATTGAGCTAGACTTTCTATAATCATCAATGATCCTTGTGTATTCGATACAGTAACTTGATGACCCCACCACTGATGCGCTACCTCATGTGCTGTAACAAAGAAAACGACGTCCACATCTTCTTTATCGTCGATATCTAATATAAATCCTATTGCCTCTGAAAATGGAATCATATTTGGAAATGATTGAGCAAATTCGATATATCGTGGAAATTCAACAATACGAAGTTGATCATACTGATACGGACTAAACTCTCTGTCGTAATAGTCCAATGAGCTTTTCATAGCACTCATCATCCTATCAATGTTTGTCTCATGTCCTTTGTGATATAAAACCTCCAACTCAACAGGTGTTCGCGTTTCAATTGATTGAGATTCCCACTGATCCTTAATTACTTCATATTTCGCTGAATTTATTGAATACAGATTCATCATAGGTTCAGCCATTTTGAAGTGGAAATAATTTCGATCTTCTTCTTTCCATTCTTTTAGCAAGTTACCTGGCGCAAGAGCGCGCTGCGTAGAAGCAGTACCTACGATTATCTCTAGATTGATCTCATTATCATCAACTCCGTATTCTATAAATGTACTATTCTGTGCTTCACTTCTTTTGCTCCTACCCTTTTGAATACCTAGCCCAAACTTTTTCCGATCAGCAACATCATCTAACTCAAACTTGTCATTGTATCCAATTTTAGGCAGTTGTTGATTATCTAAAAATATACCATTGTGCACAATTCTTATGTCAGAGTTATTAGCAACAAATCCATTGGTAATAAAATTTTGTTTGAAGTCCATCTTGATCGAATCTCCTTTTTCTAAAGGCTCCTTCAAATCGTAGACATAGTAATCGAAGTCAGCATATGTGCTATCTATGGAGGTTCCTTCTTCAAAACTTACATATTCCAACTCAATTTGTTTGTTTCCCCATTTTTGGATGCTTATCGATTTTATTGACTCCTTATGATCATTGGTAAGTATATAGTAACCTTCCACAGTAAAATTCCTATCCTCTGGGTATAATTCTACCTCTAAGTAGACATCTACTAAATTAGGCTGTAAGTTTTTTTCGAATTTCTTTAGTGTTTTTTCGTAATTCGCTCTGTGTTCTAGTTTCTCAGATCTAGACCAATAGCTATTCAATATATTGGTATTATAAAATATAAAACTACCCATTAAAACAAAACCGACTAAGGAAGCAATTACCATACTGACTAAAGGCTTAGTCCATCTTTGTCTACTCAGTTTCCATCTATTGACAATTCCTGTTTCTGTACCTCGAATAGAAAATACTGCTGTCACTCCAAAAAGAGCGATACAAAAAGCCAACCAATAAATAAGAAAAGAAATATGTGGCAATAAGAAGTGTCCGTATCCATTCATCTCAGAATACTTGCCTATTGGTGTACCTCCAAACCGAAACAATCTGTGTCCGAACGCTAAAACATCCATTGCCATTGTAGACAAGAAAAAAACCAAGACAAGAATATAACCTATGAATTTAGAATTTGATATCACATGAATAAAAAAGGAGGCAAAAGTGTAAAACACTAAAAAAGGAAATATCTCTGTAAAGAAGCTCGTAAAATAAACACTTAGCTGAAAATCATAAAACCCTTTTGAAATTTGAAATAGCACTCCTGAGATAACCAACGAAATTAATAGAACGGTATAAATCAGTAATAAACCAATAAACTTTCCCGCTAGGTTAATGAAGTCTGAAACTGGCAATGCATCGTATATCAAATTGAGCTTAATACCTCGCTCCTTCCATATTAATTCGCCAGAATAAAAGACAAGAATTATTAGAAAAAAGAAGATAGCAGATTCTATTAATTCCTCAACCATCAGATAAGTCTTAGGTAAACTATCCGCACCAAAAATCGTCCCTAAGTTGATGGAATTAATGACAATTATCACTACTCCACAAATCAGTATAGACCAAAATGACACCTCTTTAAAGATCGAATTAAAATAAAAAAGAGCATGCGTTTTCAACTGGATGATACTGGTTAAAACATCTTCATTTATTTTAGCTTTTGGTATAACTATTTCATTTATAGAAACTCCTACTTCTTGGCTTTCTACTCTCTTCTGAATGATCGATTTTCTCAATACATTGAATGAAAAAGCAATATATCCAATGACAAGTGCAACAACACCAATAGCAATCCAAAAGACTCTATTATACAATAAATATCCCTTCATTGGTACCAAAAGGCTATTGCGTTCAGCTAAACTCCATGCTTCGGTTATATAACCAATCGTTCGAAATGAAAAAGGCTCTAGTAGAGATGCTAGTAACTGATTATCAATATGACTACTCAGAATAAACACTACAAAAAATACTACCCCTTGTGTATAAACAACTATTAAATTTCGACTCAGAGTCCCGCTTACAAAAAATATACTTCCACTAAAAAATAATGTAGGGATAACAATATAAATGAAAGGATGTAGATAGCTCCACAATTTAAAGGGCAACAAATTATCTGCATCTCTCCATGGCATATAACCTCCTAGGGCAATTCCAAAAGTAAGTCCACTAAAAATAAATACTAGGACTATAAAAGAACCTAGAAATCGACCCACCAAGTAATCTCTTTTTTTAATAGGATTCACAAACATCAAGGACTCCATCCCATGTTCAAAATCTCGTAATATGGGAACACCCATGACCATAGATGTAATAATCATAAAGATGCCAGATGTAATGGCCATGATTCTAGCAATAACAACTGGAGCATTTTCTTTAACCAATCCTAAGTTATGGCCTTCAAAAATAAAATTGAAAGAGATAATTGAGAAGAAAAATAGCACAGCAAAAAACAGGTAAGTTTCAAGTCGCTTTGCTCGATATTGAATTTCAAATTTTAATATTTCGAACCACATAGTTTTATAAATCAGATTAAATGAAAGAAAGGTTTGATGGTCGTGTTGACTCAATAAATCAACTGGAATGGATCTTTGAGAAGTAGACATCTTCTAGTTCAGCAGACACTAATTCAAACTCATTTCCAGGAGGAATTTCAGCATATATATGAATGACAGGTTTTCCCAAGAGTAGGCGATCAGATATCACCTCAAAATTTGCTCGGTAATCCTCTATTTCATTGCGTTCAATTGACTTTTTATAGATTTTCCCTCCTAGTTCATCAATAAGTTTTTTTGGCTCACCTTGGAGTAAAACACTCCCTTTATTGATAATTGCCATATCAGCACAAAGCTCTTTTACGTCATCAACTATATGAGTGGATAGTATAACTACCGTATTTTCACTTAATTCGCATAACAGGTTATGAAATCTGTTTCTTTCATTTGGGTCTAACCCAGCAGTTGGCTCATCTACGATCAGTAATCTTGGGTCAGAAAGCAAGGCTTGTGCTATCCCGAATCTTTGTTTCATTCCTCCTGAGTAAGTCCCTAGATTCTTCTTCCGGTCACCATACAAATTGGTTTTATGCAATAATGCTTTTATCAGTTCGCTTCTTTCTGTCTTATTGGTTATTCCTTTCAGAACTGCCAAGTGATTTAAAAGTGTCTCTGCTGTTATTTTAGGATATAGGCCAAACTCTTGTGGCAAATAACCAAGCACTTTTCTGACTGAATCCTTGTCTTTCAATACATCAATACCTGCAAATGAGATCGATCCTTCATCAGCTTCTTGCAAAGTGGCAATCGTTCTCATCAATGTAGATTTGCCAGCTCCGTTTGGTCCTAATAATCCAAACATACCTTCTGAGATATTAAGAGAAATAGAATTCAAAGCTTTAACACCGTTTGAGTAGGTTTTAGATAGGTTAGAAATTACCAGTTTGTTCATGCTTCTATATTTATTTGAAACAAACATAAAGTCCTTTATCTTAGTCAAAAAACTTATGTGTTGAACTCCACAGGATCAGGGGCACAAGACCATTTGCTTAGTAGCTAATGATTTCATCCCACTTAAGTATTAGTTTATATTCATTAATGAAGCGTTTGTCAAGTAATTTGTTTAGAAACTTTTATACGGCTACTTTTGGATATGATTTCATGGCTCGAAAAATATTCAAGGACTTTTATTCGATTAGGATTATTCATTGTGGCAATGATTAGTGCCATGATCTTATTGGAGTTCAACAACATTTTTTCTGGGCTACTCTTTTTCGCATCTTCAATATTGATTAGCATATATATTCCCATTGTTTGGTTTCTCTTAAAAAGAAAACCACAAACCGAAATACTAGCCTGGTTTAGAAATGAAGTTTGGATAATATCCCTCATCCTTGTCATCTTTAGCTTAATAGCCGCTATTGAGGCATATAGTACTTTCGCAATATTCACAATTATCTTTTCTGAAATCATATTACTGCTTCTGGTTTTTCTATACGAAAACTACATCATGAAAAGCCCAGAACAACTTAGTAGAAAGGGTTATAGTTTTCCAGCTTGGATCTATTGGGTCTTTATTCTTGGGAATATGTTTCTACTATTAATCTTTGAAGATCATTTCGAAGATAATGAACAAAATGGGGTCGCAATTGTATTTTACTTTTCTGCACTTATACTACTTACTCTTAAGTGGTTATTCACGCAAATAAAAACAATAATTAATCTCAAAAATGAAAAGGCCAAAACAGAATTGATGCATTTACAAAGTCAAGTCAATCCACATTTCTTCTTTAACATGTTGAATAACCTGTATGGTTGGGTCGATAAAGATTCTAAAAAAGCTCAGGAAATCATATTGAAGTTATCCGATATGATGCGATATAGCATCTATGATGGTCAAAGAGAACGAGTAAATCTTAAGGAAGAAATTGTCTATTTAAAAAACTACATAGACCTACACAAGAGTAGGTATCTTAAAACTATTGATGTCAATTTTAATACGCAAATTGAAGATGGTTCAATCCAGGTGATCCCATTACTATTTATTATTCTTCTTGAAAATGCCTTCAAGCACGGGGTTGAAAACTTACGAGAGAATGCTTATATCAATATTGAAATGAGCTCTACTGATAATGAAATAAAATTCTTTATTGAGAACAACTTTGATGAAAATGCACTCGACTCTGAACCAGGAATTGGCATTAAAAATTTGAGGAGAAGATTAGAATTGGTGTATCCCAAAAATCATATATTGACATTAGAGTCCAAAGATCAAATATTCACCGCACAGCTAAACATATATTTGAAATGATTAGATATCTTATAATAGATGATGAATTTATAGCTCACGACATTATAAAGAAGTATTGTGATTTATTTCCCAATTTACAACTCATGCATAATTGTTATGATGCATTAGAGGCAATCGAATATTTGAATAATCATGAGGTAGATCTTATCTTTTTAGATCTTAACATGCCTAAATTGAAGGGCTTTGAATTCTTAAGGACACTCCCTACGCCACCTAAAGTGATCGTAACTACTGCCTATAAAGAATTTGCTATTGAAGGATATGAGCTTAATATTGTAGACTACCTATTAAAGCCATTTAGCTTTGAACGCTTCCTAAAAGCTGTAAATAAAGCTATTAGCTTAAATGGAACACCAAAAACAATTTCTGTTGAGCAAACTGATAAGAAAGCTCCATCAAGTATATTTCTAAGAAGTAATAAAAAACATATTCAAGTTACTATTGATCACATACACTACATAGAGGCTTCAGGTAACTATTCGAAGGTAATTACTCCTGATAAGACCATTACCGTAAGAGAAAAGATTTCTGATTTAATACTCAAATTTCCCAGCGATGATATCATCCAGGTCCATAAATCATTTGCAGTTGCAAAAAAACACATCACATCTATAGAAGCCAATAGAATATTCATTGGCGATGATGTGATTCCTATAGGTACGTTGTATAAAAGAAATATTTCATTGTTTTTGAAATAGGTCTATTATTAATAAATTTCGTCAAATTTCTATTCCCAATTTTTAAAAAACATATTCCTTCTGGCAAATTTCGAACATCGATTTTAGCGCTACTTTCTAGTTCACTAACTTTTTGTCCTAAAACATTAAAAATTATTGCACTGCTAGATTCTTCTATGTCTGTCTCTTA
>CAJXUU010000265.1 GCA_913061325.1 uncultured Saprospirales bacterium
ATGAATAAATATCAGCACATAAAAACGTACTTTATTAATGCATCATTCCTAAGTTAGATTACAATGTTCCCAATAATTTTTTAATAAGTTATTGGGAACATTTTTTATGGCGCATAATTTAAATTGAGGTCATTTAATGGATATCCAACAAGTATTCCTTATTTGATACAGAGCATACTAAAGCAGGATTTCCCCACCTCTCTCTCCACTGCCCGGTCCTAGAGTAATTACTTGTTCTGCAGAATCAATCAAAGTGCTATTATGCTCAATAAAAATTATTGAATCACCACGTTCAACCAACGATTGGAAAACAGCAATTAGAGGCAAAATATCAAAATAATGAAGTCCGGTACTCGGTTCATCGAAGAGATACAATGTTGAACCTTTCCTTTTTTGCATCATTGAAGTGGCCAGTTTCAAACGTTGCGCTTCTCCTCCTGATAAGGTATTACCAGATTGTCCCAAAAGTAAATGACCGACTCCTACTCGCCTAAGAATATCCAACTTATCCACAATAGCTTCAGATTCAAAAAACTCAATCGCCTCTTGCACGGTCATGCGTAATACGTCGCCAATGGAGAGCCCGTTATGTCTGCAAGCCAGAATAGTATCATTGTAACGCATTCCTTTGCAAGTATCACAAGTAAGCCAGATGTCACTCATGAAATCCATACTTGTTTTTAGCTTTCCATGGCCGGCACAAGTCAGGCATTTTCCATTTTTGCTTTGGTACGAGAAATCTGCTTTCTTCAGTCCTACTTTTTTTGCAAATTCTGTTTTTGAGAATACATTCTTTACTTGTTCAATAATTCCAGTATAGGATAGGGGAGTACTCAATCTGCTTTGTGTAAGCGCCTCTTGATCAATGAGCAACATTTCTTCAAATTGGTCCATTCCATGTACTGAAGTGCAATTCACAGGCCGACGTTGCAGCCAAGAACTATACAACACATCTTTGATCAAGCTTGATTTTCCACTTCCCGATACACCCGTGACGGCTGTTATTTGTCCAGCTTGGAAATCGATATTAATATCCTTAAGGTTGTTGGCAAATGCACCTTTTACACCAAAGGGATCATCTTTTTCTTTTTGTTTAACCCGTAGTTTCTTAACTGGAGCTATTGGCTGATTTTGAAACATTTGGTAAGTCACAGAATGTGTTACATTATGGATTTCACTAACCTTCCCTTGGTATACCACTTCGCCACCTAATCTTCCAGCACCTGGGCCCATTTCTATCAGGTAATCAGCATTTCGGATAAAAGATGGATCGTGCTCAACTACAACCACGGTGTTTCCATTCTCTACAATGCTTTTTAAGACTTTTGATAAAACAGCAACTTGCTCTCCATCCAAGCCGATTGTTGGTTCATCCAAAACATAGATAACGCCAAACAGATGTGTAGACAATTGACCTGCGAGCGTCACCCGCTGCCTTTCTCCACCTGAAAGTGTGCTGACTGATCTATCTAAATCTAAATAACCCAATCCAAGATCAACAATCGTCTGCAATGATTTTTTGACTGATGGCAAAACAACTTTACTTATTGCCATAACAACTGGATCAACTGTATCATCTACAAAATTATCAATGGTCTCTATTAATTCGAGACTCGACACAATACTCAATTTAGAAAGTTTATGAATATTTACCCCAAGAAATTTTGTGCTTAATAATTCTGATTTCAATCGACTGCCATGGCATGTTGGACATTCTACATCATGCAACAATTCTTCTAGGTTTTTGATATTCTTGTTGTGGAGTTTTCGCTGGTATTCATCATCGATATAGTTACAGAGTCCAAGCCATTTTGCGGTTAGAGATTGTGTCCCAGATCTTGATTTGGTATTGTACTCCCAAGTGACATTCCACATTTCATCGCCTGTTCCATCCAGAAAAACATCCTTGATCTCATCTTCCAGTTGCCTCCATGGACGTTCGATATTCCAGTTCTTTTGTTTTGCAACTTCCTTTAGGGTTGCCATGAATTGACCATTGACATCGGAATAATAAGCCACTGCTTTATTCACAGATACACCACCTTCTAAGATGGATTTATCCCGATTGACGATCACCTTTTCTGGATCGCATTTACGTTTAACACCGAGGCCTTCACAATCTGGACAAGCGCCAAGATGATTGTTGAAAGAGAAGTGCTGAGCCGTATAGATTTTTCCCTCGTGTTGGGCAATCCTTGAATACAACAATCTGAAAGCATCATACACTCCTGATAGTGTACCCACTGTTGATCGTTTGGAAGGTGTGCCCCCTTTTCTGTTGATCCCAATTGCTGGTCCCAATCCTGAAAAAGAGGCTATTTTTGCTTCATTGTTTTGTTGCAGAAAACTTCGGTTATAGGTCGATAATGACTCGGTAAAACGGGCATTGGATTCAGCAAAGATGGTATCGTTAACTAAAGAAGACTTTCCGCTTCCAGAAACTCCGGTGACAACGGTCACCTGATTTTTCGGAATACGAACATCAATATTTTTAAGCCCATGTGTTGTGATACCGGTTAGAATGATCTCATTATGAACTGACGCATTATTTTCGGTACTGCGTATGGTTAGTGCTCCTTTTATTGGTTCTTTTATGTTTTTCTGAACTGTTATGGGAATTCCTTGGTAAAGAATCTTGCCTCCGTTTTTACCACTTTGGGGACCAAGTTCTATTTGCCAATCGCTCCATTCTATAACCGCGTTATCTTGCTCGATGCATACAATTGTATTACCTTTTTGCTTAATTCTGTTAAAAAGTTGGAGTAGGGAAGTAATATCATTTTGATGCAATCCAATACTTGGCTCAATGATCACGTACAATGTATCCCCAGTATCCTTTTTCTGTAGTTGATTGGAAATTTTAATACGCTGTGCTTCTCCTCCTGAAAGTGTGGTTGAGGATTGGCCGAGGGTTAAATATCCGAGTCCTATTTCTTGTAATATCTTAAGGCCTACCCTGACTTTTTTCTGACCACAAAAAAACGTCAGGGCATCATTGATTGATAGTTTATAGATATCAGCAATGGATTGTCCATTGTATTTTATCCTAAGTGTTTCTTCATTGAATCGATCACCATTGCAGGTGCCACAGACCAAGTCTACATTGCCCAAAAAGTGCATTCCGATCTGTGTTTTACCAGCGCCTTGACAAGTTTCGCATCTACCTCCTTTATTATTGAATGAAAATCTAGATTTGGTGAATCCTTGCTTTTTTGATTCTGGCAGACTCGCGTAGATATCACGAATATGATCGGACAATCCTAGATAAGTAGCTGGATTACTCCGTGGCGTTTTTCCTATAGGTGCATGATCAATAAAAATTAGTTTATTGATGGAGTCAATATTTTTATGACTGGTCAGTTTAGCGGATTCTCTAGGCTCAATACCCAAATGCTTTTGTACTGCTTTGAGTAAAGTGCCTTTTACTAGGCTCGATTTTCCGACACCAGATCTTCCACTGATCACATTGAGTTTTCCTAGCTTAAATTCAACATCAATATTTTTCAGATTTCTTTCTTGACATCCGATCAGGTGGATCGAGTTGCTTTCTGCTATTGATGTTGACGATGATGGTCTGACCTTCTCGATAGAATTGTTAATCGCTCGATAAGTTGGACTGATCTCCTTCAATTCCTTCTTTTGAGAAAATTCTGAAAATGCCCCATTAAAAATAAGCTCTCCTCCATTGACTCCAGCTTCTGGTCCAATCTCTATGATATGATCAGCGCTGGTGATCGTATCAAGATCATGCTCAACAACAATAACCGTATTCCCTTTTTTGACGAGTTGTTGAAAATGATAAATCAACCTTTCGTTCTCTTCTCGATGTAAACCAATACTCGGTTCATCAAAAACATACAGCACGTCACTCAATGGAACTAAGATTTGATTGGCCACACGAATACGCTGAATCTCACTAGCACGGAGTGATTTGGAGGGGCGATCTAAAGTCAAGTGACCCAATCCTAAATCTTCCAAGAGATTTACTTGAGCTTCAATCTTTGCAATGATTGCTTGCGCAACTTCCCCCCAGTTATTTGATTGAATCCAAGATTTGAGTTCATTCAATTCCAAGGCTACTATATCTGCTATTGACTTCCCATGAACAGTAACACTCAAAGCATCGTTATTTAACCGAGTTCCGTTACACGATGGGCATATTACAGCATGTACGTACTTGAGGATATTGGCATTCCGATCTCGTCTAAGAATATCAGACATAATCGGAATCATTCCTTTGTAATGGCCTTCTTCCCGCGGTTTGGCCTTGATGCCTGTCCATTTTAATCGTGATTCAAGACTGTGCTTTCCAAAGTGTACTTTGATTTTATCACTGCCATGCAAAATCACCTGGCGTTGAATGTCAGTCAATTCATTCCATGGAATATCAACATTGAATCCCTCGGCTTCACATACTTGATTTAGCACATCAATAGTTACCTGTGAATACATGATATATCCATTAGGTAATGTTGGTGCTAGGGCTCCTTCTCTAATCGATTTATCTGGAAAGACAATAAGACGGTGAAGATCTATTATTTCTTCCTTACCTATCCCATTGCATTGTTTGCACTTTCCAACTTGTGAGTTGAAAGAAAATAGAGCGCGAGAAAGATCAATGTTTTTAGATGTCTTTCCTGTCCTTGCGAACAACAATCTCAGCAAGTCATAGATGTCCGACATGGTACCAACTGTCGAGCGAGCATGCATTCCTGTTGTTCTTTGTCCAATTGCAATAACAGGAGAAAGCCCTTCAATTTCGTCTACATCAGGACGGTTCAATTTGCCCATAAACTGTCGAGCAAAAGAGGGTAGTGTTTCGAAATACCTGCGCTGTCCTTCTTTAGCAATAATCTCAAATACAAGGCTTGATTTTCCTGATCCCGATATTCCAGTCACCACAATAAATTTGTTGTGTGGAATACTTAATGAAATGTTCTTCAAGTTGTTTGTTCTCGCTCCTTGAATAACTATTTCTGGATGTTTTGTTGAGATCATGTCGCGAAAATAATGAAATAACTTTTGCCTCCTAGTTCATAGGTTTTTTCTAATAAGCAACAGACAACACCAAGCAGTTGTGCCTCGCCAGTAAAATGATGAATTTAACGCTAACACAAAGAGTTGGAAAATCTTTATGTCATATTAATCCAATAATCCAACCAGATGTTTTATAGAACTCATGTAACTTTTTTTATCTTTTTTAAATTTTGCTTGCTGGTTCATACCCATTAGAAAGGTGGTAATAGTCGCAGCAACGGATTCAGCTTTTTTAGGACTGACCTTCCCTCGTCTCATATAGTTAATCAACATTTTCTGAAAGATACTATCATGATCCTCAAGTTTTTCTCTTAATATCTTATTTGCACCAGAAAGTTCTGAACATGTATTGGCGATAAAACAACCTTTATGTTTATTATCGCTTAGAAGTTCTTCTAAATTAAGTTCTAATATTTTGCTCAACCCAATTTTTACATTTGGTTCTGAATTCAAAAGTTGTTCTAGTAGTTCAATTTTCGTATATCTATACAAATCAAAAGCGGCCTCAAAGAGTTCTTGTTTACTATTGAAAGTAGCATAGAAACTTCCCTTACCTATCCCTAGATGGTTGGTTAAGTCGCTTAATGAGGTTGAGCTATATCCTTTTTCCCAAAATAGCTCCATTGCTTTGGTTAAAGCTTCCTCTTTACAAAATAATTTTTCTCTTGGCACTCGTACTTTTTTACAAAAGTAAAATAAAAATATGGAATTGTACCGATCGGTACAAATAATTTATACGTTTGTACCGTTCAGTACAAATGAAATTCATTAACGGTGAATCGAAAGAGTAAAGTCTAAATAAAATGACTGCCCTTCAATTAAATCATAATTAAATAAAATAACAACAAATGAAAGTATCCATTAAAGGAAAAACAGCTTTAGTTAGCGGAGCAAATAGAGGAATTGGAAAAGCAATCACGGAAGCACTATTAGACAATGGCGCAAAAAAAGTTTATGCGGGGGCAAGAAATGTAGCATCATTAAATGAATTAAAAGCAAAATACGAAGATCGATTGATTCCTATCGAATTGGATGTAACCAAAGATGAATCTATTGCTAATGCTGCAAATACTGCTTCAGACATTGATATTTTGATTAACAATGCAGGAGTATTGGTTCCAGGTAATTTTACATTTGGAAACATGATAGAAAGTATGCAGACCAACTTTGATGTTAATGTTTGGGGCTTGGCAAAATTAACCAATGCATTTTTTAATAAAATGAAAACAAGTGAATCTGCTGCTATTGTATCTATTTCTTCTGTAGCGGGATTGGCAAATATGCCTGTTGCATCTACCTATTCAGCATCAAAAGCTGCAGTGCATAGCATTATACAGGGGCTAAGAGGAGAATTGAGGGATACTAATGTGCTGGTTTGTGGAGTATATCCTGGACCTACCGATACAGAGATGGCAAAAGGTTTTGAAATGGAAAAAGATTCACCAGAAAATGTAGCAAAAAATGTTATTCGTGCAATCGAAGAAGGAGTAGAAGATATATTTCCAGATGTCATGTCCCAGCAAGTTGGTGCTGGTTATATGTCTTCTCCAAAATCTGTTGAGACGCAGTTTGGAGGCATTTTATCCTAAATATTCAAAATAACTAATTCAAGTTGCTGTAAAAGTAGAGGTAGTATGAAAATCAATTATCATTTATTGTCTCTTTCCGTTTACGGCAACTTGGATCAGTATTTACGATTACCTCACGGTTACCTCACGATTTCTTAGATTTCATTAATTCTCATTAAAACTATATCAATTTAATAAAGTGCAAGAAAAATGTTAAATTTAAACAGTTGATTGCTGGTGTAGGCGAAAACTACATAACACTACATAACATTCATATAGGATACTTGCGACATTTCACTTAGAGGTGCTCGGGCTGGAGTCAGTTATGTGTAAGAAGATCTATTTAATCCGAGTGGTTTAGATCTTGGTTTTATACTGTTGGATGTTTTAGATATCAAATCAGGAATGTATTTATTACATGTAACAGAAATTAATTCTGGATTGAGAGGTACAACTAAATTCATCAAACATTGAGGTGAAAAGTAAAATTTCTACTTATTAAAATGAAAGCGGATAACAATGAAATATTTGTCAATTATTCTACTAACAAGTTTATTTTCATTGATCAATAGTTGTGATAACAACGTTGAATTTATTAATGTAAATCAAGAATATGTTACAATAACAGGAGGTTCATTTTATATGGGAGATGAAAAAGGTGAGGACAAAGAAAAGCCACTTCATTCCGTAACACTAAACGATTTTAAAATTGGTAAATATGAAGTAACCAATGCCCAATATTGTGAGTTCTTAAATGAAAAAGGAAATAGAGAAGGAGTTGGAGGCACTTGGATGTTTTTGGAATACAGTAAAATTGAACTAAAAGGAGCTCGATTTATCTCAATGTTAGGTTATGAAAATCATCCTGTTGTTGTGATTTCATGGGAAGGTGCGGCAGCCTTTGCGGAATGGAGTGGGGCACGATTACCAACAGAAGCTGAATGGGAATATGTTTCACGAGGTGGGAGTTTGACGAACGAGTATACCTATTCTGGAAGTAATCAGATAGATGAGATTGCATGGTATGAACGTAATTCAGGAAGTAAAACACATCATGTAGGAACGAAGAAGTCAAATGAGTTAGGAGTACATGATATGAGTGGGAATGTATGGGAATGGTGTAATGATTGGTATGACGAGGCATATTATCAGACGAGTCCACAACAAAATCCACAAGGAGCCGACACAGGTTCTGCTCGTGTATTACGTGGCGGCAGTTGGCGTTTTGATGATGACTATTGCCGCAGCTCTAAACGTTACAATATAGCACCTGCTGCTCGTAATACAGGTATTGGTTTTCGATTAGCACAAAGTTTAGAGTAGGATTTCTATTTGTTTACAAAGATAATACCAGTGTATATCTATAATTCATTCCCGTTTCGAAATTAAGGAGAAAGACTGTTTTGATGCAGGCATTGGAAATCTTCATAGAAGGCCACCTTTTTTACGCGTATTAGTCTTGTTTCTTATCTTAATGTGTTACACTGATTTGGAGGATTCAGTTTCACTGAACATTTTTTTGGACGAAAATTATTCTGTCTCTTATACACATCTCCGAGCCCACGAGACAGGCAGAAATCTC
>CAJXUU010000266.1 GCA_913061325.1 uncultured Saprospirales bacterium
CACTATCCTCTTCGTCGGCAGCGTCAGATGTGTATAAGAGACAGCTCTTAAACTTTAACTTTATTAGACAATGTTCACCTGAATTAGAATTGTATTTACTTATGTAATTGCTAATAGCTTGATAATTAATTGGGATGTTATTATTTAGTCTAAATAACTGCTCTATTCTATCAAGGTTTTGATCGGCAAATACTTTGCTGGAGAGTTTAATTTTTTGCAGCAGCTTATTTTCTTCTCTATAGATAGATAAATTAGCATTATTGCTCTCTTTAACATGATCAATGAGTTCTTTAATTGAATTGTTAGTTTGAATCGATTCTTTACAGGACCCCAAAAATATAATTGCCAATATGGTTATAATTGTTCTCATTTCTTTTCATGCCATAAAACACCTAAATAAAAATCTACTTCTCCCATTTATTTAACTTAAACAAATAATCATCCACATCTTTAACAATCCCCCGAATTCCTAATTCGATAACATTCAAATCACCAATCTTTCCTTCTGAGATATTGAATGTGAGTATGGTGCGCATCTTATGAAAACCATGATGTCCATAGGCTCCAGGATTCATATGGATCAGATTATTAGACTTGTCTCTCACTACTTTTAGAATGTGAGAATGTCCACAAATATATAGATCGGGTTTATGTTCTTTGATGAGATTTTTGACCCTTGTTTTGTATCTTCCTGGATACCCACCAATATGAGTCATCAGTACTTTCAGTCCTTCGATTTCAAAGATTTGATTTAATGGATACACTTCTCTTGTACCCGTTGTATCAATATTACCGTAGACTGCTCTAAAAGTAGGTGTCTTATCAACAATAGGAGTAATAGAATCTAAAGTTCCAAGGTCTCCTGCATGCCAAATTTCGTCCTTCTCATTCAAATGTTTAAGAACATCCTCTCCTACATAACTGTGATTATCAGATATGAGCGCAATTGACTTCATGATTAGTGTTTTAATACGATTTTACCAAATTGAGTGCCCGCTTCCATTCTTTCAAAGGCCCTACTACCCTCTTCTAGCGAAAATACAGAATCAACTATGGGCTTAATTTTGTGATTATCTACAAAGGCTAACATGTTTCTAAAATCTTGATCACTGCCCATCGTAGACCCTAAAATGGATATCTGCCTCCAAAATAGAAGTTGAGGATTTAGATTCTGATACTTTCCCAGTGTAGCACCATAGAATCCAATTCTTGCTCCTGGTTTACAGATCTTAATCAAATGTTGAAATGATGCCCCCCCTGCACTATCTATTATTACATCAAAATTGGTTTCTACTTCTTTATACCAAGTTTCGTCTTTGTAGTTATAGCCACCTTTTGCACCTAATGCCACTGCTTTTGCTATTTTTTCTTCAGATCTACTTGTAACATATACATCACAACCCAACGCTACTGCAAACTGTACAGCAAATAGTGCTACTCCTCCACCTGTACCGGTCACCAAGACCTTATCTGTTGACTTAGTTTGACATCTTGACATTAGTACTCTATATGCTGTCAAACCGGCCAATGGAAGTGCTGCTGCTTGCTCTATGCTAAGATGTTCAGGTTGATCATAAATGTATTCATTTGGAATAGATATATATTCAGCAAATGTTCCATCTACGGGCATGCCCAATACTTCAAAATCATCAGCTTGTACAGCTTCGTTCTCTCCCCATCTAAGACCAGGATTTAAGATCACATTTCTTCCATCTAATACACCTACTCCATCAGAACCCAAGATTGCACCTTCTTTGATTCCAGGATACATCCCCTTAGTAATCCAAACATCTCTATGGTTGAGTGCTGATGCTTTCAATTTAACTATTGAATGTCCCTCTCTCTTGACAGGCATGTCAACCTCTGTCAACCTTACTGGACTTCCAACCTTCTCAATGGTCAATGCTTTCATATAATTACGATTAATAGTATAAAGGTATAAAATTGAAATTCACTTCAATAGATAATTTCACATTACAATTAAACATTATATGTTATCTTCATATTACCAAACATTTAAAGAATGAATAGTTCACTTATCATTTTATCAATCATTATAGTCTTTTTGATTGTCCTAGCCCTTGTCTACGTCTCAATGAGAAGTGCTACTTCCGAAAAGGATAATACCATAAAGCGGTTAGAAAATCAACTTACATTTGTAACTCAGGAACTAAATCAAGAACGTAATTTGCTAGCTGATTCAAAAAACAGCCATAACGAACTATCAAAAGATAACTCTACGCTATCTGCTAATCTGTACAATCTCCAAGAGCGATACCAAGAAGTATTATTAGATGAAAAGGGAAAGCAGGAAAAATTTGAGCTATTAGCAAATAGAATCTTAGAAGAAAAAACTAAACGATTCGATGAGCAACACAAAGAAGGGATCAAAGAAATATTAAATCCACTCAAAGAAAGAATCAACCGGTTCGAAGAGAAAGTAGATCTCACAAATAAAGAAACGATATCTCGGCATTCAGCACTAAACACTCAACTCAACCATTTAAAAGAGCTTAATAATCAGATTACAAAAGAAACAACAAACTTAACCAAAGCACTCAAAGGAGATAATAAAATACAAGGAAACTGGGGAGAGATAATTCTCGAATCCATATTGCAAAAATCGGGTTTAGTAAAAGGTAGAGAATATGTTGTGCAACCAACATTCAAAAATGAAGGTGGAAAGATGATCAGACCTGATGTAGTTATCAACCTTCCTGATGATAAAAAGATTATTATCGATTCTAAGGTTAGCCTTAAAGCTTACGATAGCTTTTTATCCAGCGATGATGAAGATGGCCAAAAAACTGCATTAAAGGCACTTTCATTATCAGTTAGAACTCATATAGATGGACTCTCTTCTAAGAACTACCATGAGGTGTATAAAATAGACAGTCCAGATTTTGTGTTGATGTTTATTCCTATAGATACAGCATTTGCAGCAGCATTATCTCATAACCCTGAATTATACAATTATGCATTTGACAAGAATATAGTGATCGTAACTTCATCCACTCTATTAGCAACATTGAAGACCGTTGATTCTATATGGAAAAATGAAAAACAACAAAAGAACTCTTTAGAAATTGCTGAGGAGGCAGGAAAAATGTATGATAAATTTAGCAACTTAGTTGAAGATTTCGTCAAGATCGGAGAACGATTAGATATGACAAAGAACATCTATGAAGAATCAATGAAGAAATTATCTACAGGAAAAGGAAGTCTAATATCCAAGGCAGAAAAAATGAAATCATTAGGAGCAAAAGCAAATAAATCGATCAGGCTATCACTTGTTGAACGAACTAAAGAATAGGGCAACGAATTAAAATCTTTTCACATGCCATTTCTTACTATTAAGATACCAATATACGACTGCTATTATGCCCAACCAATAAAAAACCTCTACTGCCCAAACCCAATGTAAATTAAGGTTCAGATACTTTATTACTATTATCGAATAGATAATATAAAAACCAACAAAAATTGATTGAATCCATAAGGCCGTCTTGGTATGGCCTGTCCCAGTCAAAGCATTCATAAATGTAGAACCAATAGAGAATATCGCTAAAATAAGAACCAACAATGGCAGTAACGACTTTGCTTCATTGACTAATGACATATCCTCACCACCAAATAATGGATACAAGAAAAATTCAGGAAATACTGCTACTGGTACTGCCAATATCAACGTAGAATAGAGATTGAGCTTTGCCGTCTTAATAGCTATCGGAATAACAGCTTGCCTTTTTCTATTTCCTATAAAATTGCTTACTAATGTATTGATCCCCGCGGAGTATCCCCAACACGGGATGGATAAAATTAAATAGATATTCCTAATTAGATTGGATATTTCTAAGGGACGACTGCCCATATTTTCTATTAAAGTAAAAAATACAAACCATGCTCCTAAGCCAACAATTGATTGCCAAACAATCGGTGCTGAGATATCAAATGTTTGTCTTATTAAAGGAATATTGAATTTTTCAAATCCTGTGATTTTATAAAGCTTATTCGTCTTATCAAACAGCATATAAATTACAAAAGCTCCAAAAGCAACCACCTCAGCTAATGTTGATGCTAACCCTGCACCAGCTATTCCCATAGGTTCGAATCCAAACTTACCGTAGATGAACATATAGTTGAGAATAATATTAACAACTATCAGAATAACAGTATCATATATGATTATCCTCGTCTTGGCTACACCTGTATAGAAAGCTACGAATGATACGCCAACATAACTAAAGAACACTCCAAAACTTCTCGGATAAATATATTCTAGACACTTCTCATAAATAACAGGATTATCAATAAAAAGACCAAAAAACCAAGCTGAACCAAAATACAAAAAAAGAAAAATCACTATGGCCATTGCCATTTCAAACATCACTAAAGCTTTGAAATAATCCCCAGCTGCAGCATAATCACGCTCTCCATGTCTTCGTGCAATAAGTACCTGTCCTCCTCGAGAAAAACCATAGCCAATAGATGCAATCAAAAGATAAAATACGCCAACTAACCCGACAGCTGCAAAGTCTACATCACTTACATGATACAGAAAAACATTATCACACAGCACAATAATATTTTGCGCAGCACTTCCCAACATTATTGGAACTGAGATTGCTAATATTTGTTTGTAGGTGGTGTTTAATCGCATTATAGTTTGCTCAATACTTTGTCAAATAGTTAATTGAAATAGCAAAGTAGAAATATAAAAAAGATCAATATTTGAAATGCTATTGTGGTCCTCCATACTTTTCTATGGATTCTAATATTTTTTGTCTTCTATTTTCTGGGCTTGGGTGCGATGATTGAAATTCTGGTGTTTTTGCACCACCACTAGCAGCTTCAAGGATGTCCATGACTCCTATCAAATTTTTTGCATCATATCCAGCCTCCATCATAAGACGCACTCCAAAATCATCAGATTCTAATTCTTGGTCTCTACCATAGCTCATACTACTATAATTGCCCACCACACTAGCTACCTGAGCAATGGACCCATTTCCACCTGAACCTATCATCACACTTTGTATTAATCCTTGAATAAATCCTTGGCTAGCCATACGTTCTGCTCCATGTCTATAAATCACATGACCTATTTCATGACCTAGGACACCAGCAAGTTGGTCTATATTCTCAAATTTGCTATATAATGCAGCAGTAATAAAAACTTGTCCTCCGGGAAGTGCAAATGCATTAACTGTACGATCATCTCTTAATAAATGAAATTCAAATGGATATCGAGATCTCCTTACAATACTATTATTGATCAATCTATTTCCAACATCTTGTACTCTATCTCTTGCATTTTGATCAGGATGAAGTCCTCCATGTTGCTGTGCCATCTGAGGTCTAGATTGTAGTCCAATAGCTACTTCTTCTTCTGTTGACCATTGAACACGTTGCGCTTCTCCAGTTATTGGGTTAGTCTGAGTATTAGTATAGAATTTAAATGCTTGAAAAGCAGCCATGCCTAGACCAAGTATCAGCATTAATTTAAATCTACTAGTCCCGGCTCCTCTTCCTTGTCGGCTGTATGGATCACCAGTCCCTCCATAATATCTTTCGTTTGCCATTGTTGTTCGTTTTAGCTGATTTTAAAATATGAATTCAGAGATAATACCAAGAATAGTAACCGCAAACGCAGCTCTAATCGAATAATCAATATCCGGTATCATTTTGACTACATAACAATAGATTACAACAGGTATACACATAATGGCAACCAATGCAATTAAAACAACTATTGAAAATCCAACTGCCTGAAAATAACCTACTGTTGGCATTTCTCCTCCTGCACCTTGCAGAATAAAAAACATAAAAGTAGCAAACATGAATGCGAGCATTCCCCAACTACTTTTGTCCATCCTAAAATCCATATATCGTTCGTTTGGTTACTAAAATTTGACGAATTCGAAAGAAAAAAGTCACAGCAAATCACCTCAATGAATATGTACCACCAACAGTATTTAATGGCACACAACCTTGGTAAGGTCCGGGCACAGGTAAATATACTAATGCTTGAGTTGCTCCTACTTCAGAAGTAAAAAAGCCAGCAGCAACCATTCCTTTAATAGTAGGAAATACTTGTGGACTATCATCTCCTTTGGTTTTTGCAGCTCTAGCATCATCTGCTGTTTGTTGGATAATATTATCCATTTCTTCAGCTTTCAATTCAACAAATTTCTTTTTGAATTTAGAATTCGCCAATTCATTAAACAAACCAATTCCTTGTTTGATCATATTCTTTTCATCATCATCAAAATTAAAAATAACAGCTTCATCTAGATATCTGTGAACTAGTGCATCTTTAGCTCCTGGAGTATCTGTCTTTGGAATAATTCTTTCAGAAACTTCAGCTAACATATCTATCTCATCTTGTGAAAAAAATGAAGGTTTCCACCCATCACTTGGATCTGCTTTACAACCATTCAACACTGCTATAGAAGTACCTCCAACTAATCCATATCCTAAAAATATTGCTGATGCCTTTAATATATCTCTTCTTTCCATTTTATTTATTTTGTATTTTACAATTCAATAATATCTCTTAGGAATGATACATTAATAAAGTTCGCTTTTATACACAGGTATTTTATTTTTCAACAAGGCAAAAAACGCAGACAATGCAGGTCATTGGCGAGGCTTTTTAACGCTGTAGAAAGATAAAATAACAAGTAGGATATGTTACTTTATTATTAAATCATTGCTTATTTAAATTATACTTACTTTTGGATTCTTAATAAACTTTTTAAAAAAAATCTATTGCTACGATCAGTATTGAAATGGACGGGAGTTTTCATAATATTAATGGTGGCAGCATTTCTATTAGGACCTCGACCTACGTTTAAAGATATAGACACTACTCCCATTTCATTTGATATCCCTCTTGAGGGTCTTGATGCCTATATTGATGACAAAGAATCAGAGGTGTTGGATATAAAACCTAACAATGAAGCAAAGATTTTGTGGGCGGATTCTACTAAATCGAAAACTGAATTCTCAGTGGTTTATTTACATGGATTTTCAGCAAGCCATGAAGAAGGAGCTCCTCTGCATACAGATTTTGCCAAAAGATATGGGGCTAACTTGTATTTACCCAGATTGTATGATCATGGGAGAAATACAGATGATACTTTCAAAGGATTATTACCAGAGGACTTAGTTAATTCTGCAAAAGAAGCTATTGCAATAGGGAAGTTATTAGGTGATAAAGTAATATTGATGACTTGTTCTACAGGCGGGACATTAGGGGCTATCTTATCGCCTTATGATGAAGCTATACACAGTATGTATATGTATTCTCCTAATATAGATGTATATGATACTAATTCAAATATTATAACAGGACCTTGGGGGGAACAGCTACTTAAGATAGTTATGGGCGGCGAATATAATAAGGTAAATTATAACAATACCGCAAAACAGTATTGGTCAGGAGTATATCATATTGATGGTTTAATTGCTTTGAAGTCATTGATTGAAAAAGAAATGGTAGAGAAAAATTTCGCCAAGATTGATATTCCTGTTTACCTAGGGTACTACTACAAAGACGAGGAAAACCAAGATAAGGTAGTATCAGTTGAGAGGATGTTAGATTTCTATGATCAAATAAGCACCCCTGAAGAAATCAAAAGATTAGAGGTCTTTCCAGACGCTGGTAGGCATGTCATTACATCTTACGTTTTTTCAAATGATATCGAAAACGTAATCCAAAAGTCATATGATTTTGCAGAAGAAGTCTTAGGGTTAAAGGTGAAGAAATAATAATTCATCCTGCATTCAAGACCAATTATCTAGAGCTAATTATCAACTCGCTTCCTTTTCAAGCCTTGTAAGATCTTTTTGAGATGCCTCTAATTGAGATTTAAGACTTTTAATCTCTTCCTTTTTCTTTGATATTCTCATTTCAACAGTATCACTATCTCCACCAACATTTATCAGCGATTTTATTTTAGCGATCCCATCTTCACCCTGATAATAACTTGCTCCCATATATGCTATTGGGGCAAAGAATATCATGAAGATTAGTAATCTTGCAACTGTCTCTTATACACATCTGACGCTGCCGACGAAGAGGATAGTGTAGAT
>CAJXUU010000267.1 GCA_913061325.1 uncultured Saprospirales bacterium
GTTTTATATACAATCTAACTTACTATTATCCATATGTGATTGTGAAGTCAAATTGTAACATAAGTGCAATTTGTTCTACACACATCAACAAATCAAACAAATCAAACAATTTTTATTTATGTATTTTGCACCTGCTAAAACAAGGAATATTAAAATGGCATACGATATCTACCAACAAGAGCGAATAGATAGAATCTTAACTGATAATAATGTAGAATTCCACTCAAAGAAAATGATGGGAGGACTTTGCTACATGAGCCATGATAAAATGCTTTGCGGTATAGTAAAAGATCAATTGATGGCCCGAATAGGTCCTGATGGTTATGAAGATGCTCTAAAAATGGATCATGTCAATGAAATGAATTTTATAGGTAGGGCTATAAAAGGATATGTCTTTGTGGATGGACTAGGAATGGATTTGGATGATGACTTAGAATATTGGATCATGAAGTGTGTTCATTTAATCTTTTGGCAAAAGCAAGTAAGAAGAAGGAAAAGAAGGGGTAGTTGTACGATGTTGTGATGTTGTGATGGGTTGATGTGGTGATGGGTTGATTTGGTGATGTGATGATGTGATGATGGGTTGGACTTGCTCTTGCGTTTTGATATGGCAAAAACCGTTATGTCAAAAGTTATTGAGACTGTTCATTAAAGTGTGTCTACTAGCTTTGACAGATGAAAAATAAAAGGACTTACCAGATGAAGATTCAGATCTTTACAAAAGGATGAAAAGCCATCTTTACTCAAAAGAGAAGCTATTAGGTGAAGATAGCCCATTTAGTGAGCTTTTGCAGAATATGGTTAACAAGATGCTAGATGGAGAAATGGATGGTTTTATGTCAAAAGAGCATAAATCTAAGAAAGTAAATAAACGGAATGGTAAGTTGACTAAACAGGTGCTTTCAGGTGTTGGGCAACTGTATGTTGAAACGCCACGATATAGGAATGGAGAGTTTAAACCCCAGTTATTAGGGAAGCGTCAAAGAGAATTGTCAAGTGGATTGGATGATCAGATAATAGCCTTGTATACCCAAGGGAATTCTATAGAAGATGTAAGAAGGTTATTGGTGAAGATATATGGGGTGGAAATATCGGCTGGTAGAATATCTCAGATTACAGATAAAGTGTTGCCTGTTATACGAGATTGACAGGAACGACCGCTTAAGTCATTTTACCCAATAGTATACTTGGATGCAATTCATTTTAAGGTTCGCTATGAAGGCAAATATGAAACTAGAGCCTTCTATACGGTTTATTCAGTTGATTGGGAAGGTCAGCGTGACCTTCTAGGGATGTATATGCAAAGTTCGGAAGGAGTGGCTAGATGGGGGATTGTACTGCAGGGTTTACAACGCAGAGGAGTAGAAGACATACTGGTGATCTGTGAGGATAACCTAACAGGATTTAGCAATGTTATCAATGATGTTTATCCATCAAGCATCATCCAAAAGTGTATAGTACATCAAGTAAGGAATTCGTTGAAATATGTAGAAGATAAAGATCGCAAAGCAGTGATAGTTGACCTTAGGAAGATTTACACATCTCTAACAAGAGAACAAGCTAAATTAGCATTGGATGCTTTTGCCGTAAAATGGTCTAAATCATATGAATATGTAGTAAAATAGTGGGAAGATAATTGGGATGAATTGGTTGCCTTTATGGACTTTCCAATAGAAATGAGACGAATGTTATACACAACAAACCCAGTAGAAGCTCTTCATAGAATTGTTCGTAAAATAATAAAAGGCAAAGCTGCCTGGGTATCAGATACAGCGCTGATGAAACAAATCTATTTGTCACTTATGCATAATGAAAAGTCATGGCGAAGAAAGGCATATGGTTGGAAATTCATCCAGCGAGACTGACTGTACAATTATCAAAACCGAATTGAAAAACACACCACCTAAATGTAACTTACTTCAACACCTCGAAAGAAAAAAATAATATAACCCAGACACACTTAAATGAACTATCCCATTTTACAAATAAAACACCTTCACACCTAAATACCTAAACGCCTTTACAATAAAGTTATATGATAAAAACAGAGAGATTACACCTAACCCTTATGTCACTTGAAGATGCTCCATTTATTTTAGAGTTGTTAAATACCAAAGAATGGATAGACAATATCGGTCAGAGAAATGTGCACTCAATATCTGATGCTGAGAAGTATATTCATAAGAAGATGATTCTCCATTATGAAAAGAACGGATACGGAAATTTTCTAATGACTAGAGAAGAGGATGGCGCTAAGATTGGTTGCGTTTCTCTCTATAATAGGGAAGACGTAGAAGGAGTAGATATAGGTTTCGCTATGTTGCCTCAGTACGCTAGGAAAGGATATGCATATGAAGGATCTATGGCTATTATGAATCTTGCTAAAGGTGAGTTTGGTCTTTCATCAGTTTGTGCATTTACATCGAAAGATAATATAGCATCTCAGAAGTTGATAGAACGTCTTGGGTTACGACTTGAGAAAACGATTCTGTTTGGGGAAGAGAAAGAGGAGCTACTATATTATAACTTGAATTTTCTAGACTAACTCTATCAAATCATACAGTTTATAATGTCTCTTTATCCACGATTGATGGGGTAGAGGTAATGCGTCAAAATGCTTCATGAAAGCGATTAGATTTGGATGTGTCGAACCTACCGCTTGGTGTGTATATATTATCCATGCGATATGAAGATGGTAGTGTAAAAAGTGAAAAGGTGTTAAAAATGTGATGATGGTATTTTGACATAAAAAGGGGACTAAATTAGCCACGTATTCCTATTTATTTTCCATAAATAGAGCTTCTTGTTTACGATAATCAAGTTTAGATCAATCTCTCTTCTTTTCCCCCTTGCCAATGCCGCTGAATCTTCTATCTTTGCAACCGATTTTACAATGAATAGAAATCAAGAAATACCATGTTTGATAATTTAAGTGAAAAATTAGAAGGAGCCTTTAAGAATCTGAAAGGTGAGGGCAAGTTAACGGAGATCAATATAGCACAGTCTATCAAGGAGATACGTCGTGCACTTGTCGGGGCGGATGTAAATTATAAGATCGCTAAAGAATTCACCGATAAGATAAAAGATAAGGCATTAGGATCTGATAATGTACTCAATGCCATCAAACCGGGCGAACTCATGGTGAAAATCGTGATGGACGAAATGGTTGAGCTGATGGGTGGACAAGCTGTTGGTATCAATATCAAGGCTAATCCGGGCATTATCTTGATCGCAGGTCTTCAAGGATCTGGTAAAACGACGTTCACAGGTAAGATTGCTAAATATCTAAAAGAGAAGAAAGGTAAAAGACCTTTAGTAGTAGCATGTGATGTATACCGTCCGGCTGCCATCAATCAGTTGACTGTAGTTGCTGAACAAGTAGGAGTTGCCATTTATAAAGAGGAAGAAAATAAAAGTCCTGTTTCCATTGCTCAGAATGCAATCGCATTCGCCAAGGCCAATAGTCATGATGTAGTAATCGTGGATACTGCCGGTCGTCTTGCTGTAGATGATGAGATGATGGACGAAATCGAAGCGATTAATAATGCCATCAATCCTACAGAAACGTTATTCGTAGTGGATGCTATGACTGGTCAGGATGCTGTGAATACGGCAAAAGCCTTCAATGAGCGTATCGATTATGATGGGGTAGTATTGACCAAGTTAGATGGTGATACTAGAGGTGGAGCCGCATTGACAGTAAAATATACTGTAGGTAAGCCGATCAAATTTATCTCTGACGGAGAACATATGGATAAGATTGACATCTTCCACCCAGAGCGTATGGCTCAGAGGATCTTGGGGATGGGTGATATCGTATCTTTTGTAGAGAAAGCGCAAGAGCAGTTTGACGAAAAAGAAGCAAAGAGATTAGAGAAGAAGATCAGAAAAAACAAGTTTGACTTCAATGATTTCTTAGGTCAATTGAACCAGATTAGAAAAATGGGTGATATCAAATCACTTATGAATATGATTCCTGGAATGAGTAAAATGACTAAAAATCTGGATATAGATGATAGTGCATTTGGTAAAGTAGAGGCAATCATCTTCTCTATGACACCTGATGAAAGAGCAAAGCCTGAACTACTTGACATGAGTAGAAAAAGAAGAATAGCTAAAGGTGCTGGTAAGAATATCCATGAAATCAATATGTTTATCAAGCAATTCGATCAGATGCGTAAGATGATGCACCAGATGAGTAAAGGTAAAGGTATGGGTAGCATGATGGGCGGAGGACAAGCAAGAAGATAGAAATAGTAGAATTACTAACAAATATAATTGAATCCCATTTTGAACAATTGTTTAAAGTGGGATTTTTTTATGAATTAGTGTCTGGACACCTTCTAGGTGTCTGACACTTTTATCTTGTCGGCAGATCTTGTTTTTTGAACTTAGGAATGAAACAATAATAAAGTTACATTCTTCTGCTTGCTCTTTTTCCCTTCTTCTGCGTTAAAAAGCCTCGCCTATGCTCTGCATTGCCTACGTTTTTTGCCTTGGAGAATGAATAAATATCAGCACATAAAAACGTACTTTATTAATGCATCATTCCTTAGAACTTATAAGTGTCAGACACTCTTTGAGATGTCAGACAAGTTGGTGTCATTTGAAAATTAATGTTTTAGACATAAAAAAAGGCCCACTTCTGGTTTTTACTTGAAGTGGGACTTAGGTTTGTAAGTGGTTTTATTTCTGTAATTACTGCTTCACAAATCTTCTTGTTGCGTTTCCTTTGATTGTGGTAACGATTAAGTTGTAAATTCCTGAGTTTAGAGTGCTGATGTCTATTTGTTTATTAACTGACGAATTAGAAAGAACTACCTGTCCATTCGCATTAATTATACTTATATCTGAAGTTTCTTCAATCTCTATGTTCAAAACATCTTGAACTGGATTTGGAAAAACTTTTAGATCAGCAAATGATTCATCTTCGGTTTGGGATATGATATCTACTGTAAAATTATCAATGCAAAAGTACTGAGGTGTGTTTACACCGTATATTCCTGTATCAGATGAAGTTAAGTGATATTCTAGTGTATTGTTTACATCAAATTTAGAAAGATCGACAAATGTCCACTCGTCTACTATGTAATCATCATCATCATTGTCAAATCTATAGTCAGCAAGATAGAATTCTACACTGTCTATTATTCCTTGAATATTTTTTCCTTTAATAGTAAGTAAAAAGAAATCAGGTTCTGTTCCGTCGGCACCGCCAAACTTTTTAGCAAATCCATCACCATCCAGTATACTGAGGTAGGAATATGTAGCATTTGTAATATATACACCCTTAATGTCATAGTCTAGGGCAATTGGTGCAAAAATTGACATTTGATTGGGTACATAATTATATGATGTTGCATATGTTGTTGATCCATCAACTCCTCCTCCAGTGATGGAACTGTATTGATTTGTGAATCCTGGAGTCGTGTTGTCTGTGGTAGCAGATATTGCCCAGCCTGTCCATGAATTATATGTTTCATTGTAGTTTATTGGAAGACTAAAGTACCCTGTTATAAAATCAGTAGTTCCATCATCTCCATTTAGGTATTCACCAGATGAAAGTCCAAAGTTTTCAAAGTCAACTTTCATTTCTTGTGCAGAAGCATTTATAATAGCAAACGCAATTGTCATAATTGTAAAAAATCTCTTCATAAATTTTAATATTTTATTGTAATTCCAATGTTATAATTTCTTCCCGCAATTGGTCTTCTCTCTATTATGAAGTATCGATGGTCTAATACATTGAATACGTTCATGTTTATAGTAAGGTTGGTTTTTTGAATCTTTGTGTTGTATGCCACTTCTATATTCCCAATATGAAATGAAGGCAAAACCTCATTTACTCCTCTAGTCAGACCAGTGAATGAGTGCTTATATTTTAGTTTCCACTTGTCTATTTCTAATGAAAGTGCGGCCCTTCCATTGTGCTTAGGATTATACAGTAATTGATCTCCAGCTTCCACTTTAGGTATCGTTAAAGCCGTTTGAAATGCAGAACTTATATAATCATAGTTTAGGTCAAGATTTAGAATGATCTTGCTTTTGACATATTTAAATGAAAGTGTCTGTTCTATTCCTTGACTTACAACATTATTTATGTTTTGTGCTGCCCAGTAAGGAACATTCTGACTAGGAGACCAAAGTATCCAGTTTTTAATATCTCGATGAAAGAAGGTTGCTGTATATTGAGAAGATATGTTACTCACTTGTTTACTGAGTGAAAATCCAATCTCTTCACTCCATCCTGATTCGGGTAATAAATTTTGATTTCCACCAGGTTTCCAGAACCTATCATTTAGTGTTGGCATTCTGAAATCTCTACTTGCTATTATATGTATTTTAGCCCAATAATAAGGCTCGAAGGATATTGCTAAATTCGGTGTAATGGGTACTAAGTTTCCTGATATGATTTCTTGCCTTATCGATGACTTTAGCTTGAATTTATTTTTCTCAAATAGATGTGTAGCGAATATTCCTACCTTATTTTCAGTAGTTGAGCCTTTATAACCTTCAGAAGTAGCGTTGGTGTAATTGAACGTACTACCGATGGACAGCTTATGATTTCCTTTCTGCAATTGACCATTTAATTCTCCGAACCAAGTATCAAAAACATTCAGCGCTTCTAGTAAAGTGCTCGAATCATAAAAATTATTGTGATCTCTAAAGTAGCCAACTTTGCTTTCTAAAATAGTACGCTTACCAATATGCTTATAAGCTAGGATCGATCTAATTGCCAAGTCATCTTGATATGCGACACTATTAGTTTGAACTGTGGTGGGAGGAATCTGTGTCGTAGCTTTATACGCCCATATATGTGCTGAAAATTGATTGTTCTTATTAACATCGAAATATAAGTCTTGAACAAAATGATTTCGATTGTAAGAAGCATTTGTCTGCTTTATTTTGGGTAGTAAAGGAGAAACCTCATATTCGAAGTTCCTATCAGAAGATTCATGGATGAACTTACTTGTAGATTGCCATGACCCCTTTGTTAAATTGATCGTTAGATTTTGATTCAGACTACCGAAACTGCCTATTGAAGATGTACTCAATATTTTGAAATCACTTTGTCTTCTACTATCAATCGCTAATAATCCACTTACTGCCCCTGAACCCCACATTGCAGAGCTTCCACCTTTGGTAAGTGTTATCTTATCACCCACATTACTAGGTATCAATGATAAATCAAGTAGACCCAACATCGGACTATGAAGAGGGAGCCCATTCCATAACACAAGTGATTGCCCAGCAGATCCACCTCTAATCGAGAAAGTAGATAGGCTGCCTGTTCCATAATTCTTAATGTAAGTGTTGCTATTTTGTTCTATTAATTGTGCTAGAGACCCACCAACTAATTCGTTATCTAATTCTATGACTGTTCCTTCAAAACTGGTGGATCGAATAGTTGATTCTGTTATATTAATATCCTCAATTACAATAGCTGTATCAATCTGTGCAGTGCTCAGATAAAATGATAGTAAAAAGTATGTTAGAACTAATATTCTATTCATTATTTGATTTGGTGTCAAATAGCGTATAGAGATAAAGACAGGAGGTATGATTCCAAATAAATACAAACTACCTCTGTAGAATGCAATTTTGGTTAAGAGATACCTGCCAGCCTTTCCTCCGAAAGCTATTTAGCTTGTTTAACCTTGGCAGGTCTTCTGACTCATTCCATCTTTACTTCCTTCCCAAAGAAAAATTCCTCAGTGGATATTTCGTAAAAACTATATAGGAACTTACAGCAGCGGGGACTGTTCCAGAATTACACTGGATTCCCTTTTAAACTTAATGATTGAAATGATTTGAAAACTAAGGATTTGATGTTACGATTCTAAATCATTTCAAAAGAATTAAGTACCGAAGTTGTCACAAAGGTAATTTTTTATCGTTTAAAAAATACTATCCGACTAAATAAGCCAAATCATTATGTCAAGAAGACGAATTGTGTTTATTTAAAGTCTTATTTTTATAAAATCACCATAAATGAATCGAATTTTAATTTTTTTTCTTGTTTTATTTTCATTTCAATCTTACAGTCAAAAGAAGGATGTT
>CAJXUU010000268.1 GCA_913061325.1 uncultured Saprospirales bacterium
AGATTTCTGCCTGTCTCGTGGGCTCGGAGATGTGTATAAGAGACAGACCAAAATCACTTAGCAAAATTAATTTTAAGAATAGGATTCGGTGGATTTATGCTAACCCATGGAATTCCGAAAATGATGAAACTTTTTGCAGGAGGTGAAATCCAATTTGCTGATCCTATAGGACTGGGAGCTACCGCTTCTCTCGTGCTTACTGTTTTCGCCGAAGTTGTTTGTGCAGCTCTGATTTTAGTTGGATTTAAAACCAAATGGGCAACTTATCCACTAATATTCACAATGCTTGTGGCCGCTTTTGTTGTGCATGCAGATGATCCTATAGGCAAAAAAGAATTCGCTCTTTTATATGCTGTTGGATACTTAGCTATTAGTTTACTAGGAGCTGGTAAATACTCAGTTGACAGAAAATAGCCCATGAAGTCTCTCAAAGTCGATAAAGTAGAAATCTATGCTACGCAACTTTTGCTCACTGAACCTTTCGTTATCTCAGTGGGTGCAATAACACATGCTAGGAACACGGTAATCAAGATTTTTCTCACTGATGGCACTTATGGTACTGGGGAATGTTGTCCTTATCGATCAATACATGGAGAAACAGTGGAGGGGCAAATAGCTATTGCAAAAGATATAGCTAAGAATCTAATAGGAAAAGATCCCAAAAACACTAAAAGACATAATCACATGATGAATATTGTGATGAAAAACAATGCATCAATAAAATGTGCATTTGATATGGCTCTATACGATCTAAATGCTAAAGTTGCAGATTTACCTCTATATCTGTTTCTTGGAGGAGATATTTCTAAAGAAATTTTTACGGATAACACCATCAGTCTATTGCCCAAAGAACAAATGGCTGAAAAAGCTATTAAGTACCAAGAGATGGGATTTCCAGTACTTAAAGTTAAACTAGGAAGTAATTCTGCAGCTGAGGATGTAGCTAGAATAGAAGCTATAAGGGACGCTATTGGAATGGAGCTACCTCTTCGGACAGATGCAAATCAAGGTTGGAATTATTTCGATGCTAGCTATGCGCTTAACGGAATCGCGGAACTTAATATAGAGCATTGTGAAGAACCTGTTCCTGCAGCAAATATAAGAGACCAAAAAAGGCTAACAGCTGAAAGTCCTATTCCGATAATGGCAGATGAAGCTGTTTTTAATCATCATGATACGTATAGAATATTGGCAGAAAATGCAGCAGATCTGATTAATATAAAACTAGGAAAATCAGGCGGAATTGAGAACGCCATGAAAATCGCAGGAATATGTGAAGCCGCAGGTGTGTACTGTCAAGTTGGATCTTTTTCTGAATCTAGATTAGGCATTTCAGCCTTGGTGCACTTCGATATGGTTTGGGATAATATTATCTATCATGATCTTGACAGTCCACTTATGATGTCAGATGACCCCATTATAGGAGGCATGAAATATTCAAAAGAATGGCAAGTTACTGTAGATGACACCCCTGGACACGGTGCCGATTATGACCTCGCATTTCTAAATATGTTTGAGTGTATAACTGTAAAATAACTTATCCAAATTTTCACATTAACAGTTTCATTCCATTCTAAAACAAAATATTAACACTACGCGACCTACCTTTATCGTATTCATACAAAGAGAGAAGAATTGATTATCGCTCAATTAAGAGCATCAAAATCAACGCGTATGACACGTTTAATATACCTAAGCTTGCTGCTTGTAGTACCATTTTTAGTAACTGCTGATCATGGCAGAGATAGACTTAATGGAAAATGGATAAGCCCGTTTCATGGAAACGTGATCAAAGTCAAAGTTAAACGTAATAAAGTTCGGGTAAAGAACTTAACTCGAAACGGCTGGACGACTTTCAGAGCCGTTAGGCGTGGAAAATTTATAGATAAATTTGGAAATACAATTAGAATCAAGAATATCCATGAAATGATTTATAGAAGTAGTTGTGGCAATGAGAGAATAAGATTTGTAAAGAAAGGACATGTTCATCACAATCATGTTTGTAATAGTAACTGTAGCATAGGACAGGATTATTTCTCATATCAAGACGACAATGGTGATTATGGTAACTATAATAGTTCTGGTGACTGTGGGAACTATAATAACAACAGTGACTATAATAACAACGATTATTCTGGATACAGTGGATACAATGGTTATTCAAACAACAGACCCGATAGATGGTCTAACAGAAATGAAGAAAGATCAGATAGACGTATTTCTGGAAGGTATTTTGTAAGAGAAATCAATGATTATGTTGTTATTGAAAATACTAGAAACGGACTTAAGGCTAGAAGAGGAAATAATGATTGGGTTAATTATCGTCAGAATAAATACCGAAAAAATGAATATATAGATTCCAATGGCAATAAGTATCAAATACGATCTGATGGTCGCATAAGTTGGAAAAATAAATCTGGATCTACTTCTTTGAATCTTAGTAAATAATAGATTGATAAAATTGATTTTCAAGCACCTCAGTTTCCTGAGGTGCTTTTTTGATTTCTTACATGTTGAAGTTTTATCCATAATAAACATAATTGATTACCTTGTTTTATCATTTCAACCAATAATGCGATTTATTTATGAAGGAAGTAAAGGTAACCTCAACTGTCACTGTATATGATAACATGTCACAATTGTCATTAATCGAACAGACTGTTATGAAAAAAGCCATTGATATGTTAGATAATGTATATGCACCGTACTCGGAATTCTATGTAGGTGCAGCAGTATTGACGGATGCAGGAAATATTTATGGTGGATGTAACCAAGAAAACGCATCTTATCCGCTGTGTATGTGTGGAGAAAGAGTGGCTTTGTACAATGCTGGAGCAAATGAGCCCAATACTCCAATTCAGGTATTAGCTATCGCAGTTCATAACCCAAAAAAGTTTATTGACAAACCAATTTCTCCCTGTGGAGCTTGTCGCCAAGTAATATCAGAATTTGCAATGAGACATAAGCAAGACTTTCCTATACTTCTCAAAGGAGGTGGCGAAATGATTTACAGATTAGAATCTTCAAAAGAGTTACTGCCTTTTGGATTTGATAGCAAATATCTATAATGGTCTTAGCCTATAATTCAAAATTGAAACCTTTCTTCTTTTTTATATAATATTTCTCTTTATCAAATGAATATAGCTTTGCTGGCCTATGGTTAACGTCGGATTGATTTTCGTTCAAATCAACTAAAAGATCAATAGACTTTAATTTTCGTCTAAAGTTTCTCTTATCTAATTCCATATCAAGTACCTTTTCGTAAAGATTTTGTAATTGTTTCAAGGTGAATTTCTTAGGAAGCAAATTAAAACCAATCGGCTTTTCTCTTAAACCATATCTTAACTGCTTTAAACATTTATCAAATATTAATTTATGATCAAATGCTAATTCCTTTATTTCACTTACTTTTTTCCACTTTAAGTTAGAATTGTGAGTAGAAAGGCTCATCAATTCTTCATTTAATTGAACTAATGAATAATATGCAACAGTAACTACCCTTCCTAGTGGATGACGTTCTACATCACTAAATGTACTTACCTGTTCCATAAATAGACCAGTTAACCCTGTATGCTTTTTTAAGATTCTAATTGCTGATTGATCAGTATTTTCATCTTGCCTGAGAAGATCACCCAAAAGAGAATATTTACCCTTAAACAAAGGCATATCAGACTTAAGAACAAGCACTCTTAGACCATGTTTATCGTACCCAAATATTACACAATCTACAGAAATAGCTGTCTTGAATTCACTATGAATCTCACTTATCAAAAGTTTAAATTTTAATTTCTAAACGGGAATACCCATTAAAATAAGAATACAAAAATAGAGTTTTGATTTTAATTGTCAGCCATAAATACAGAAGACCAAAATAAATCTTTAAATTATGGATGGAGAATTCGATCGCTTTTCATTTAGTCACAATAGTAAGGACAGAGTTGGTATTAAATTCTGTGATTAATATTTTCATTTTCTTATTCCAGCAAAAATAAGATTATTGTCTCCACTTTCTGTCTGAGTTAACACGAGGCTATCACTTACAGCAATATACTTTAATGAAATAATAGAATTTGCAGACAATACTTTTTCAAAAATAATTTCGGCTGCTGAAGAACTCTTTATCTTTAATTGTTGATCGTCGAATCTATCACACGTAGTTTTTATGCTGGCTTCTTCAGTATTAACAGCTGAAACTGATAATGTAGCGTCTTCTCTATTCATTAAGTCGGTAGTGGTAGTGCTATAATCGGCACATTGACCTTCATAACTACCTATTACGTCCCCGTAGGTAATAGCATTCCCACCTCCTCCTTCAGATTGACAAGAGAAAAGAATACTAATGGTTAATACTAGGAAATAAGAATATTTCAATGTTTGTTTATTTTGAATACAAATATATATTATTTAGAACAACGGAAAACATTTAATGCAATACATATTAAAATGTAAAACTATACTCATTCATCTAAGAAATAGCTCCTTTTACATCCCATAATATGACTCTCATCGATATTCTATAAAAAAAATCTAGTTTCTGTTTACTCTTTTTGATTTCATGCGTTACAACTTTATTGAATTACAAAATACAAAGCTTTGAAACTAATTAAACAAGTGGCAGTTTTTCTGTCAATTTTTATTTTTACCTCATCCATATCAGCACAAGAATATACCATCTCAGGATATATCAAAGATTCTGATAACGGAGAAACTTTGATTGGAGCATTTATCTACCTATCAGAAAATGGTGCCAGTACAGTATCTAATGAATATGGATTCTATTCTATTACTGTAGAATCTGGAACTTATAACCTTAATGGCACTTACTTAGGATATAAGGATTTGGTAAGAACAATTACACTTGATCAGAACCTTAAACTAGATATAGAGCTCAGCCCAGATGAAAATACACTCGAAGAAGTTATAGTAACAGCGGAAGAGGTAGATAGAAATGTAAAATCACTCGAAATGAGTGTCAACAAATTAAATATAAAAACACTAACAAAGTTGCCTACTCTTTTAGGTGAAACTGAAATCTTAAGAGGAATTCAGCTTCTTCCTGGTGTCACTTCTGTAGGCGAAGGTGCTGCGGGATTTAATGTGCGTGGTGGATCCATAGATCAAAACCTTGTATTACTTGATGAGGCTCCAGTTTATAATTCATCTCATTTATTTGGTTTCTTCTCAGTGTTCAATCCTGATGCTGTAAAAGATGTTAAACTATATAAAGGTGGTATCCCAGCAAGATATGGAGGTCGTCTTTCTTCTATATTAGATGTGAGGATGAAAGAAGGAAACAGTAAGGAACTAGAAATAACAGGCGGTGTAGGTACTATATTCAGTAGGCTAGCTGTAGAGGCTCCTATAGTTAAAGACAAATCTTCATTTATTATAGCTGGACGTAGATCATATATTGATATTTTGTCTAAGCCATTTCTTGATGAAGATGTTGGTTCGCCAGTTTTAAACTTTTACGATCTTACACTTAAGACTAATTATAAATTCAGTGATAAAAATCAATTATTCTTATCCGGATATTTTGGAAGAGACAATTTTGGGTTTGGTGAGTCAGCTGGTTTTAATTGGGGAAATCAGACAGGAACGGTAAGGTGGAATCATTTATTTAGCGATAAGTTATTTGCTAACCTGACTACATATTATAGTAACTATGATTATCAAATAAATTTTGGCAACACAGATGAAGATTCATTTGATTGGAATGCTAAGATCAAAAACTATAGTATTAAACCAGAATTTTCATATTTTATCAGACCACAAAACATATTAAGATTTGGAGGTCAATCCATCTACTATATATTTGAGCCGGCAAACGCCATCTCTGTTTCTAATGATGTAATAACGGATATTAGTACTTCCAGTCAATTTTCACTCGAAAGCAATGTTTTTGTTGAGAATGAAATAACTCTATTTGATAAATTTCAAATAAATTATGGAATCAGGCTTTCTCACTTTGCATATTTAGGAGGTAGAAACGTCTATGAATTTGGTGACGTAGAACGTGGCATACAGCGTCCATTAATAAATATTACAGAAGCCGAAAGCGGTGAAATAATTGAGGACTTCTTTAACTTAGAACCAAGGTTCTCCTTAAAAGCGGATCTTGGTAAAAGTAGCTCAATAAAAGCAAGTTATAATCGAACTGCCCAATACATTCATCTTTTATCAAACACTACTGCTTCCACACCAGTAGATATATGGACTCCCGCTACAAATAATATCAAACCAGCAATGGCAGATCAAGTAGCACTTGGTTATTTTCAAAATTTCAAGAACAATCAATATGAGTTCTCTGGAGAGATCTACTATAAAAAGTTGAATGACCTTGTCGATTACATTGATGGGGCAGATTTAATCTTAAATGAATTAGTAGAAAGTCAAATTCTTGATGGAGATGGAAGAGCTTATGGAGCTGAATTAATGCTTAAAAAACCTAAAGGTAAATTCTCTGGCTGGATAAGTTATACACTAGCAAGAAGCGAAAGACAAGTAGATGGAATTAATAATAATGAATGGTATCCATCAAGGTTTGATCAAACACATAACTTAAGTATTACTACATTTTATGAGTTAAACAAAAGGTGCACTTTAAGTGCAAACTTCGTCTATAATACTGGAACACCAACAACATTTGCGAATAGTGGATATTACCAACAAGGATATTTCATTCCCAACAATGATAATAATGTCAGAAACAATGTAAGAATACCTGACTACCATAGATTAGATTTTGCACTAACGATAGACCCAAAACCTGGAAATAGAAAGTGGAAAGGACAATGGGTGTTCGGTATCTACAATATTTACTCTCGTAGAAATCCTTTTTCAATATACTTTAAACAAGATGGGGAGCGTGTGAACGTAGGACAGCCCGTAAATACAGAAGCAATACGTTTGTCTGTAATTGGCAACTTCATTCCTTCTGTATCCTACAATTTCACTTTCAAATAGACTTCATAAACCACTAACAATTAACTATATCTAATGAATAAATATACATACATACTAGCAATTGCCACAATAATCGGATTTACATCATGTGAAGATGCTATAACAGTCGATAACGGTTTCGAAGCATCACAAATAGTAGTAGATGCATGGCTAACAAACGAACATGGACAACAATTAATAAGTGTAACTGAGTCTCAGGACTATTTTGATAATAGATTACCTACCGGAATCTCAAATGCTCAAATTACTGTCACAAAAGGCTTAGAAATCTTTAACTTCATACATGAGGCAGATGGCAAGTACGTTTGGACACCATCAAATGAAGATGAAATAATTGGAAATGTGGGAGATGAATTCACATTGAAAATCGACATTGATGATAATATATTGACATCTACAACTCAGCTTAATAGAGTTGCAGAAATTGACAGTATCAGCATCTTCTTCGAGGATGACGCATTTGGAGCTGATGATGGATATTTTGCAGAGTTATACGCTAGAGACCTTCCTGGTAAAGGGGATACGTATTGGGTAAAGTCTTATAGAAATGATACTTTACTTAACAGGCCTCAAGAGCTAAATATTATCTATGATGCTACCTTTGACGCAGGAACAGACATTGATGGAACTACATTTATTCGTCCTCTAAGATTTGCTATAAATGCTTTAGATGAAGACGGACTTCCTAGAAATCTAAAACAAGGAGACAAGGTAAAATGTGAAATTTATTCAATTTCAAATGATGCTTTCAGATTCTTGCAATTGGTTCAAGAACAAACTACCAATGGAGACAATTCTATTTTTGCTCTTCCAGTAGCAAATAGTAGAGGAAATATACGAGATACTAATGGAGACTTAGTTTTAGGTGTCTTTAATGTTGCTGCAGTAAGTAGAGAAGAAACTGAATATAAGTAATACCATTTACGTTTGAAATTGTCGGTTATTATTTAGTCTTTTCTTTACGATCCTTCGTTAAAAAACACTCACGATTATTACTCAGTGTAACAATTGATATTTCATTTGTGGGCTGAGAGCTATGCTTTTGGAGT
>CAJXUU010000269.1 GCA_913061325.1 uncultured Saprospirales bacterium
ATCCTCTTCGTCGGCAGCGTCAGATGTGTATAAGAGACAGGCAATAATAGACTTAGATAATTCTACGGATGCAAAAAAAATTCACTTAAAAGATAATTGGAACAGTATTTCATATGATCTTGCTTGTTTTAAATATGATACGAATATATTTATATCCGACTCATTGAGGAATGAATTAATTGAAAGTAGTCTGACAGGATTTGAAATTGAAGCTATACATGAAAATGATACTAAAATTCATCTTACAGATTTACAATCTGTTTAATGCATTGTGTTAACAGGTATTTTTTTTCATGCTTACATTTTGTAACATCGATCAAACTATGATCAATTAAAAGAAAGCCTCAGAGAGATCTGGGGCTTTGTTAGTTAATAAGCATAAGCCTGTCTAGTCTTAGCATCTCTGATATAAGTATCAATAAGATCAAAAAGTGTTTTCTTTTTCTCAGGCTCTAGGAGATCGAGTTCTTGTATTCTCTTTAGCGTTTTTTTATCAAATTTAGCATTTTGGCCTTCGCCGATGAGTTGATCCATACTGATCTGAAAAGCTTCAGCGATATTCTTAGCTACTTCTATAGAGGGTAAGGCTTCGTTACGTTCGAATCTACCAATGATGACACGAGATACCCCAGCTTTATCAGCGAGTTGAGATTGCGACCAGTTGAGTTCTTTTCTAAGTTTTGTAAGAGTAGTTCCAAAGTCCATAATGATATACTATTTAGTATGATAGTTAGGAAAATAGAACAAAAGTAAAGCTAAAAAATGCCAAAAGAAACCAAAGTAATTTTTTAAATGAAACACCATGATCGATGTTTGTAACATCGATCAAACTATGATTATTTAAAAAATGTATCACCTTATTAAAGCTCCTTTCATTTAGCAAAAGTTTGCTTGATTTTAAAATTTTGAATGTAAGAACTCAATTGTAAAAGCATATCATACAAACAAAATGGGCTGGACTGATTTCTGTGCTTTATTAAGGTTACTAACGAGCTACAAACCTAAATACATCTCAAACATAGTAGAGAATATAAATATCTTCTTAAAACAATTTAATATATTGGTGTATTCTAAGTGATTCAAATAGTTATCTCTAAATTTGACACTAATCACATATACCAAAAACAGGCTACATGAATAAACTTTATATTTTCAATACTTCACTTATAGGATTAACTATATTTCTAATGGTTGGTTGCTCCCCTAAAGCTACTATGAAACTATCATCTAACACTAGAGATGCTTGGGATGAAAAGAAAGGGTATGCAATTATCCCTTTAGAAGAAAGTCCTACCATTAATGGAGTATTTTTAGGTGAGTTGTATGTAGGTGATTCAGGATTATCTACAAGATGCGACTATACTACTATATTAGATATTCTTAAAGAAAAAGCATTCGCAACGGGAGCAAATCTTATAAAAATCAAAAAAGTTAAGAAACCTGATTTTATGTCTACTTGTTATCGATTTACGGCGGATTTATTTTATTCTCTTGAGTATAAAAATTATGAAAAAGTAATATTTTGGACAGAGGAAAGAAAATTAGCAAAGCCAGATTTTAAAGCACCATCTGAGAATAGACCACATGATTCTAGAAGTATACATAAGATTCAATATAGTTGGCATAGGACAGATAAAGCTAGATATTGGCATATTAAGTTTCGTGCAAGCTTCGACTGCGAAAGTTCATATATTAATAATAAAAAAGCAAATGAACTTACACTCCCAAGTGAACATCTGCTATTTGATATGACAGAAAAATATGCTCGACTTATGGTTCAAGAAATGAAAAATAAGGGGATTAGAGATCTGAAAATGTTTAACAAAGATGCTGATAAAGTTATGTCCGATTTATCAGATAAATGGGACTTAGAGCGGGATAAATATTTAACTGAGGTCCAAGAAGATCCTGCTGCTTTTGATAAATGGAGAACAAAAATAGATGAAGACTTAAAATCACTGGAATTGTTAGTGAAGAAACGGTTATTGATAAAGATTTAATTGAATAAATTATAAGGGAATCAACAAGTTTCATCCGTTGCAGTAAATGAATTAATATAGCGTAAAAATCGTTAACTTTGAAAATGATATTCAATAAAATAGAAGATTATGAGTACAGTAGAAATCAAAGCTAGAATACATGAATTAGTGGATAGTTTAGATGACTCTCTTTTGAACGTAGTACATTCGATACTATATACCTATGTAGAGCAAAAAGGAGTAGTTAGCCAGGAGGATCAAAAGATATTGGATGAACGAATATTGTTGCATGAACAAGATCCCACATCAGGAACAGAATGGAGTGCGTTAAAATCGGAATTGCTGAACTGATATATGGAATGGAAAATACTTGTCAAGCCTAGTGCGGAAAAGGAAATTAGAGCTGCACGAGAATGGTACGAAAGAGAGCAATCAAATTTGGGCGATCATTTTATTAAATCTCTTGATCAATTATTTGAAAAAAATACTGAAGAATCCAAAAGTATTTGTTTTGAGGTATAGAAATGTAAGAATGGGTTTAACCAAACGTTTTCCATATGCTGTTCACTATATAATAGAAGGCAATCAGATTACGGTACTAGCTATATTGCATACTAAAAGAAAGCCAATAAAATAAGAGCAGCATGCTCCTTCGTCTTAAATTTGTTGTTCTGTTTTATCCCGCTTAAAGCATCAGAATACCACTCCTGTCCGAAATTATCACATATATTCATTACAATTATTCTAATTTCATCGTTATAAATACTCGCCTTAGCTATGGCTAGGTCTGTGTGTTCTGCCTCGAGCTTAAATTGATTCTCAATGAATATAAAGTGACATATTCAACTGAAATGGTAAAAACAGAGAGAGAAGCGACATTCGTCGGACTCACCTCACACACAACCTCGCCATAGACCCTAAAGATGTCTATCGCCAGTAGCGAAAAGCTACAGACTTGTCATGACATGCCCTTCGGTTCGGCTCCTGACAATCGTTTTCAGTATCTATCATAACGTGTGTTTTCATTACTTCGCCAGTTGGCCGATTCATTGCAGTGTGCTTGTGCTATACACAATCTACTTCCGTACTCTCCAATAGTTTGGCAGAAGGGGTTTTGCCCTGGACTGCATGAATCTTTGTTAGTTTGATTTCTAAGCCAACTGGTGGATTCATCGAGTTTTTAAAGGTGTCATTTGCTGCAAGAGCAGCAACTTCGCTTCCGAGCCCCTACAAGTTAGATCTCCAAGCTCACAGCTCGGTTGGAATCCGCAGTCGTCCGCCACCTCCATTCCTTCCGATTGTTACTCTCTTCAGTCTTTGCGGTTTTGTAGACTATAGTGCACTGTCAAGGGCAAATTGAGGTATGTATTGGGTTTATTTTAAGCTTGTGCTACGTTAGAGAACCATTCGTTTAGCTAGCTAAACTCATGAACCTCAGCCTTGCTCAATCTCAAAATCCACTCAAATCAAACTCCTCATTTACTACTTGACAGAGCACTAGTTCCCTGTGAAAAAACAATACGAAAACCTACTCGTGTACCTGCCGCCCTTCAGATAGCTTCTCATTTTTAGTCAACTTAGATTCAAGTAATCAAAAAACACACAAGACCTTAAAATATCAGTACCTTTGCGGCATAATTAGTAATGATATGCAGTTTTCAGATTTAAACCTTAATAAGCCACTTCTTCGCGCACTCGATGAAAATGGATTTACGACTCCTACGACAATACAAGCAAATGCATTTGCACCGATCATGTCAGGGCGTGATGTAGTAGGGTTGGCACAGACTGGTACAGGAAAGACCTTTGCATATTTGCTTCCATTGTTGAGGCTTTGGAAATTCTCTAAAAGCCCAAATCCTTCAATACTCATCATAGTACCTACACGAGAACTGGTGACCCAAGTAGTGGAAGAAATAGAAATGCTTACCGAACATATGAATGTGGTGGTTGGTGGTGCATATGGAGGTGCAAATATCAAAAGACAAATCGCCTTATTGGAAACAGGTTTGGATATTTTGGTGGCTACCCCAGGCCGTCTATTAGATCTATTATTGAAAGGAGCGTTGAAGGCCGTTGGGATCAAGAAACTGGTCATAGATGAGGTAGATGAAATGTTTAACCTTGGATTTAGAACGCAGTTGAGAAATGTGCTCAATATGCTTCCAAGTAAACTGCAAGCACTTCTTTTTTCGGCGACTATGGTGCCTGACGTAGAGGTGATTATAGAAGAATATTTCAAAGGACCAATTAAGATAGAGGCTGCTCCGATGGGTACTCCATTAGAAAATATAGAACAGTCTTCATACAACATACCAAATTTCTATTCTAAGATTAGTTTGCTGAAATGCTTACTAGATGATAAAGAAACTTACTCAAAAGTACTCGTATTTACCGCCACCAAAAAGTTGGCAGATCATGTTGCCGAAGAGATAGAAGAGCACTACCCAGAAGAATTTGGAGTGATACACAGTAATAAATCTCAGAACTATAGATTTAATGTAATCAACTCATTTAAAGATGGAACGTACAGATTTATTCTGGCAACCGATATCGTAGCTAGGGGTATAGATGTATCACAAGTGAGTCATGTAATCAACTTTGATGCTCCGGAAGTACCTGAAAACTATATCCATAGAATCGGACGTACAGGTAGAGCGGATAGAAAAGGGAATAGTGTAACTTTCGTAACAGAAGCTGATCAAGTAAACATGGACGCAATATGTAAACTCATGAGTTATGATGTACCTGTGCTAGAGCTTCCTGAAGAAGTGGTGATCTCTGACGTACTTACAGAAGCTGAGATGCCTCAGGTCATCATGAAAACGATTAAGCTAAAAGATACGGTCAGAAGAGATGCTGGTCCAGCTTTCCATGAAAAAAGCAAGAAAAATCAAAAAGTGAATCTTACTAGGGCTGAGCGAATAAAGTATAGAGAAATCAACACAATCGCTAAGCGTAAGGCCAGAAAGAAAGGAAAGAGAAATTAATCTAAGGAATGAAACAATAATAAAGTTACATTCTTCTGCTTGATATTTTCCCCTTCTCCTGCGTTAAAAAGCCTCGCCTATGCGATGCATAGCGTACGTTTTTTGCCTTGGAGAATGAATAAATATCAGCACATAAAAAAGTACTTTATTAATGTGTCATTCCTAACACTCGATTTTAAAAGACATAAAATGAAGAAATTTATACTCTTAGGCATCCTAGTAGGATTATCTACTATGCTAAATGCACAGTCAGAAACTATGTCTAAAATGCAAGAAAGCCTGCCATATTACCAGATCCCAGATGCTCCAGAAACATTTACTGCCGCTGGCATTGCGGCTAGGATGATAGATGGGTTAGGGTATAGGTATTATTGGGCTACAGAAGGATTGAGAGATGAAGATCTTGCATATAATCCTGGAAATGATGGTAAGATATGCTCAGAAGTATTAGAACACATTGCAGGATTATCTAACATGATATTAACGGCAGTTCATAAAGAAGTGAATGGAACACGTAAAGTGCCAGAGAATATGACTTGGCCAGAAAGAAGGGCATTTACCCTCAATAACTTCAAAGAAATCAGTGATTTGTTAAGAGAAACAGGTGATGTTTCTGAATGTAAGATTGTATTTAAAAGGGGAGAGCAAACTTCTGAATTTCCATTTTGGAACTTGATCAATGGTCCTATCGAAGATGCGGTATATCATACCGGACAGATCGTTAGTTATCGAAGATCAGCTGGAAATCCTTCTGATCCTAATGTGAATGTTTTTAGGGGGAAGAATAGGGAAAGTAAGTAGTCAGTTATTTGACTCATTCCTTGGCCTAATAATAAGTTGATTCCATTCTTTTTATGATTATTGGGTAGTATATTTTTTAATACACAAATCTTGGTATTACTAGCACAATATTTGCAATACTATCTGTATCTAATACTGTCAAGATGGAAAAGAAATTTAATTACATATACGTATTCATATTATCAATATTTGTAATAGGTTGTATACCAGTTACTCAAGAGTCGATTACTAAGGTTACATTAGATGTAAATGATGATACATATCAACGAATATATGGTTATCAAGATGAGCAAAAACTGGATAGTTTATTATCTTTTACAAGTGATTTTGATCCATCTTATCGTTTTATGGTGGCAAATGCATTGGCATCATTTCAATCTAAAAAAGGGTTAGATTCTCTTTATAAATTGATGTATGATCCCGTTATGAAAGTTAGAACTGCTGCGGCATATGCTATAGGACAAATAGGGGATAAAGGGTCAGTTTCAGAATTGCTCAAAGCTTTCAAAACAAAAGACACTTTAGATGTAGATAATATTTACAATGCAACTATTATTGAGTCAATAGGTAAAATTGGTGGAAAGAATTTATTGCCTTCTTTAGCAACAGTTTCTACTTATAGAATAACGGATACTTTGCTGCTTACTGGCCAATCAAGAGCTATATATAATTATGCATTGCGAGGTATGACCATTACGGAAGGAACTGATAAATTAGTGCAGTATCTTACCGAAGATGACTATCCCAATAAAGTAAAACTTATTGCGGCTAATTATTTAGCAAGAGCGAAAGACTTAGATTTAAGTATATATCAGAATAGACTTATTCAAGTGCTCAATGAAGATGAGGATGTGAATGTGAGAATGTCAGTTGCTCTTGCTCTAGGTAAGACAAAGGACTTAGAAGTGTTTCAAGCATTAAGAAGCCATTTTGAAAAGGAGGAAGACTATAGAGTGAAATCTAACATCGTAAGATCAATGTCCAATTTTTCTTACATCAAAGTGATAGAACCTATTCTTGATCTAGTGAAAGATGACAATTTGCATATAGCCAATACTGCGGCTAACTATCTTATAACTAAAGGAAATAGTAATGATGCTACTATTTATAAGAACTACTTAAGTGATGACCTTCATTATAGTGTTCAAGCGAAAATATATAGTGCAATTTTAAAACACATGCCTGTATTCTATACAAATACTAAATATAAAATAAAACAGGAAATTCTAGCAAAGATTGAAAGTACTTCTGATGCATATGAGAAGGCAGCATATCTAACCTCTTTAGGGCATGATCCATATAATTATAAAGAAATTCTTGAATTAAGTGTTTCGTCAAAGTCACCAATTATTAAATCTACAGCTGCTTCAGCTATTACGGAATTGATGACGAGTCCAAATTTTGTAACAGCTTATAAGCGAGGCCAACTTCGAGTGAAAAGAGAAATTATTGAGCTTATAAAGGAAGAGATAGAAAATGGTGATGTCGGAAGTCTTGCAGTATATGGAGAGTTATTTGCTGATAAAACCTTAAACCTTAAACCTTTGATAGATGATAAATCATTCCTGGAATCAGCCCAAAGTAAACTTTCCTTGCCAAAGGAAATAGAAACATACAATAGCTTAGGAAAGGCAATTGCGTTCTTGGCAGATAAACAGTATACAGCAAAAACTCCTGAATTTAATCACCCAATCGATTGGTCAGTATTCAGGCAGTATGGTGACTCTGTACTAGTCGCTATAAAAACGAACAAAGGGGTAATACGAATTGAGATGTATTCTCACCTTGCACCTGGGAGTGTTTCAAATTTCCTTAATCTGGCAAAGGATGATTTTTATGATGGTAAAGGAGTTCATAGAGTAGTTCCTAATTTTGTAATCCAAGGTGGTTGTCCACGAGGAGACGGATATGGAGGTCTTGATTATACTATTAGATCAGAAGTGCCACAATTGTATTATGAAGAAGAAGGGTATTTGGGAATGGCATCTGCAGGCCTTCATACTGAGGGGACGCAATGGTTTATTACACATTCTCCTGCAATGCACCTTAGTGGTAAATATACTATATTTGGCAAAGTCACTGATGGAATGAACATAGTGCATAAAATCGAAGTTGGAGATATAATAGAGGATGTGATTATCACCAACTTGTAAGCTATTTAATATTTATTCGAAGTAATACCATTTACGTTTGAAATTGTCGGTTATTATTTAGTTTTTTCTTTGCGATC
>CAJXUU010000270.1 GCA_913061325.1 uncultured Saprospirales bacterium
CGAGATTTCTGCCTGTCTCGTGGGCTCGGAGATGTGTATAAGAGACAGGTCTTAGTATAGTTAAATGTTCCTTGTACAGTTAGACCATTACTAAGGGCCGTTCTCAAACCAAGACCGAAATTGTGTCTTTCCAATTTATTACTTGGAATAAATCCATTATCGTTCAAAAATCCATAATTGAAGTTAACAGCTGAGTTAGCTCCGATTTTATTAGAAATATTAAGTGATGTGTTATTCACAATACCAGTACCTCCAAGAAATTCTGCAAGCCCGTCTTGTGCCGCCCATGGAATTCTAGATCCGTTAATATCTGGAAATACTTCAGAAAAGTTAGTAAAAGAGTAAGGGTGTACTATTGTACCATCTTCATCAAGATTATATCTACCACTTCCGTCAGTAATACCATTTATTTGTTGTGCAAATGGTGTAGTACCAGCAAATGGTGCTCCCCAGTTTGAGAATGCATTAGATGCATCACCTTGCCATCCGTTACCATAGACTTTTTGTGTTTCTGGTATACCACCAATTTTAGTTGCAAATATTGATTGATTAATGGAAACTTCCATTCCTTTATCAGCTGCACCTATATCACCACCTTTAGTAGTTACAAGTACAACACCATTTCTACCAGCTTCTCCATACAATACTGTCGCAGAAAGACCTTTAAGTATAGAAACTTCTTTGATACTGTTTGGATCCAAATCAAGGAATCTAGAAGATGCAGACGCACCACCAGATGTAAATCCTCTATCTGAGTTAGTATCAGCATTAAAAGGAACACCATCTACTACGAACAATGGCTGGTTACCACCTGTGATAGAAGAATATCCTCTTATGATTACATTCGTACCAGATCCAGCAAGACCTGAAGTAGAAGTAATATCAACACCTGGCACCTTACCTCTAAGGATTCTACCTATATCCCCTTCTGGTTTGAGGTTGATATCTGAAGACCCAATAGTAGTTACGGCATAACCAAGGGCCTTTTTAGATTTTTTGATACCGAGACCAGTTACAACTATCTCGTCGAGAAGTTGACCTTCAGCCATAGTAATATTGATATTACTGAGGCCAGTAACATCAACTTCTTGTGTTTCGTATCCTGTATAAGATACAACGATAGTGTTTACGCCGTCTGGAACTGAGAGTGAAAAGCCTCCATCAATATCGGTAACAGTACCGATTGTGGAACCTTTTGCAAGTACATTGGCACCGATGAGGGTTTCTCCTCCTGTGTCAAGTATTACACCAGTAACAGTCCTCTGTGCTAAAGTCATACTGACCACAGCAAAGAACATAAACAAAAGTAGTGAGAGTTTTTTCATGTTAAACTTTGTTTAGTTAATGATTAAATTATTTTAAAAAGCAGTTATTATCTTCATCACCTCTTCTTTAAGAGGGATTGTTAAAATTCTTAACGTTTGTCAAACATTTAACGCTTCTTTAAAGCGCTAAATAACAATCCAACCCAAATATTATGGTTAGAATCAACAATGATATTAATAAATTGTTAAAAATTGAACTCAGAGGTAAGATTTGTTTCAATCATATTCCAATAAAGGGCCTGATCAGAATACTAGAAACAATTATTAGATGATTACAGAATTATATTTCGAATAATTGGAATTTTAATTCTAACGAAGTATTTTTAACGACAATTAAAATAAAGGAATGAGTATTTATTACGATAATAATTGACGCAAAATCCATTTTATAAAGTCAATGTTAAGTAATTTCATAAGATTTCATTCTATCAAGTTAATGTTAAGATTTGTAAAATTGAAATTTTTAACATAGGCAAAAAAATAGGGCTAGTTGAGATCAACTAGCCCTAAATAATTTTCGATATTAGTTGTATTAACAGTTACAACAATCGTTTTGTACAATATTAATATTTCTATCTATATCTCTCTGTGGAATAGGCCATTTAGCATCACAGTCTTCATAACCTAAAGTACCTAACTTTTCAACAGCTTTGCCAGTTCTTCTTAAGTCTATTAATCTGAAAGCGCCTTCGCCTCCAAATTCAACAAATCTCTCTTGAAGAATCTTTTCAACAAAGTCTCCTGTTCCTAAATCTTCATCTGGTAAGCCCGCTCTAGTTCTTACTTTATTGAATTGAGCATTCGCCTCTGTAAAATTACCATCTCTAGCTTCAGCCTCAGCAATGATTAACACCATTTCAGAATGTCTTACAAATAAAACAGGATCAACTGCAGTTCCAGAGTTCGCCGCGGAGAATGATGGATATTTTAAGAAATAAGGATTAGCAAATGATGCAGAATCTATAGTGGCTGCAAATCTAGTATCTCCCGCTTCAAATGAATTGATAAATGTTGCAGTAGGTCCTATAGAATATCGTCCACCTAAATCAGCGGTACCATAGAAAAAACCTAAGCTATTACCATCAGTAGCTGTGAACTCTAAAGTGTATATTCTATCCTGTAAATAAGGCACCTGAGTGATGTCAGCATCAGCTAAAGCCGATATAGCAAAAGTTTTAGCTTCTCCATACTTGCCTTGATACAATTTAGCTCTAGCCATTAACGCCTGTGCAGCCTGTACGCTGGCTCTAGCTGGTCCAGTTGCGGATGTCAATGATCCAATAGCATCATTAAGGTCACTTTCTACTTGAGCATAGATTTCAGCTGGCGAACTAAGCGAGACATTAAGAATATCACCTACTTCCTTTGTTGCTTGTAACACTAATGGCACATCACTCCAAAAAGCAGTTAAATACATAAACATCTGAGCTCTCATAAACTTTGCCTGCCCAACGATATCATCTCTTTCTTCTTGTGTAAAAGCTTCATCTTCAACCAAAGGGATCAACTCGATTACATTATTTGCAACATTAATAACATCATAAAAGTCAGTATAAACAGCCGCTAATGTTGTATTTGAAGTCTGTACATTAAAAATTGACATTTCTAATCTTGAAGGAAATGTACCTGTAGCATTACACTCATCAGAAAAGAATTGTGGGAAAGCTAAGTATCCATCAAATACAAGTGTAGCGTCTTGCATCTCATCATAAACCCCGTTTATAGCAGCTAATGCGGACGCCCTGTCTGTTATTGCTGTTTCTGTCGGAACAGAGTTAATTGGATCGAGTTCATTTAGATCAGCACATGATGCCAACAATAATGTCGCGAAGATTATATTAAATATATTTTTCATTATTTTCTATTATTTAGGTTAATTAAAATTGAGCTTTCACACCGAAAGTCAAAATTCTAGATTGAGGGAATGTTAAGAAATCCGTACCCAAAGCAGTATTACTTCCATCAAATGTATTTACCTCTGGATCAAACCATGAGTAGTTTGTTGCTGTCCAAAGATTATAACCTGAGACATATACATTAACTCTGCTTACTCCTATTTTACTAGTTGCACTATTTGGTATTGTATACCCAAAAGTTAATGATTTAAGTCTTACATAATCTCCATCCTCCGCGAATCTATCAGAATCTCTTCTATTTCCATTAGGATCATTTGCAACAAGTCTAGGCACATCTGTTTGGTCGCCTTCTTCTTTCCATCTATTCTCCCAAGCATTAACTGTAGGTGCGAAAACACTATTTAATCCTTCTGCAAATACATTATTATTGTTATAAATTTGGAATCCAGAACTAAATTGGAAGAAGACATCTAGGTTAAATCCTCTATACTTTAATGAGTTATTAAGACCTCCCGTGAAATCTGGAAGAAACTTTCCGATATACGTTCTATCATTATCATTAATTACACCATCTGGAGCTAAATCATCTGCAGTACCTAATACGCCATCTTCCCCAGGACCTCCTGAAATATCTTTGAATCTGATGTCTCCAGGTGCAGCATTTGGCTGTGTAGCCGCAGCTTCGATCTCTGCTTGATTCTGGAAAATTCCATCAGTTTGATATCCGAAGAAACTTCCTAATGATTGACCTACTGCAATTCTGTTTGCAAATCCTGCATCGAAAGGAATATCATCTACAAGTTTAGTTACCTCATTTTTCAAATAACCTAACGTAAATGTAGTTGACCATTTAAAATCCTTTTTGTCAATATTATATGTTGTAATCGCTAAATCAATTCCTGTATTCTTTACTGATCCTACATTCTGAAGAACTGTTGTAAATCCTGAAGTAGTTGGAATAGGTCTGTTCAACAATAAATCTTCAGTGTTTTTAATGTAATAATCCGCTGTTACTAGTACTTTATCATTTAATAATCCTAAATCAAGACCTATTGAAGATTGAGTAGTTGTTTCCCATTTCAAATCTGGATTACCTATTTGAGTAGGAACAATTCCTGGACTATCTAAGTAATTAGCACCTCCACCGTATAATTGTCTAGATGCAAAATTTCCTACATTATTATTACCCGTTTGACCATAAGAAAGTCTCAATTTAACTGCACTTAAAGTTCCTCCTCTATTAAAGAAATCTTCATTTGAAATATTCCATGCAGCACTTAATCCTGGAAATACACCCCATTGATTATTCACAAATCTTGACGATCCATCTGCTCTTACTGTTCCATTGATAAAATATCTATCTCCATAACTGTAACCAACCGCTCCAAAGTAAGACTTCAAATTGTCTCCAGAAAATAATCCATCCGTAGTAATTGGAGATGCTCCAGAACTAATACCCGTGAAGTTATCAGTAGGAAAATCAACTGCTTCACTATAAGAACTATAAAATTTATCTTGTTGGAAAGATATACCTCCAAGTAAATTAACTGAACTCTCTCCAAAATCATTTACATAATTCAATCATAATCGTGGATAAATCTTTTATTATCAACAGCCGCTACTACTGCTCTACCAGTAGCAGAAGATTGAAGTACTGACGGCTCAAATACTCTTTCACCCAATGATAAAATATCTGTACCTAAAGATGCTCTCAAAGATAAAGTTGGGATAATTTGGTATTTTGCAAAAACATTACCGACTAATCGACTTCTGTCTACTGTATTATCATACTCTAATGTAGCTGCAACAGGATTTTCTAATCCAAATGCAGTACCGTAGCTACCATCTTCCGTTCTAATTGGAACTACAGGTGGTAATAAAATCGCAGTTGAAAGAGCTCCATAGATATTATTATCATTCTGGATTCTTTCTGTCAATGTGTTAGTATACCCCATGCTCATTCCCATGTTAAACTTATCTGAAGCTTTATGGTCTAAATTTAATCTACCAGAAATTCTAGAGAATCCTGATCCTTGAATAATACCTTCTTCATCTTTATAACCTAAACCAGCGTAAAACTGAGTTGATTTGTTTCCTCCACTAATTCCAGCATTAACTTCATAAATACCAGCTTGTTTGAAAATTTCATCTTGCCAGTTAACATTATCTTCAGTTCCTACAATATTAGCACCGAATACTTCCGTGATATATTCAATATACTGAGGACCGTCTACAACATCAATCTGTTTCGGAAGACTACCAATACCATAACTAGCATTTATATCTACTTTAGTTCCACCTGCTCCACCTCTTTTAGTTGTTATAAGCACTACACCATTTGCAGCTCTTGATCCATAGATAGCTGCTGTTGCAGCATCTTTAAGAACTTCAATGCTCTCGATTTCATCTGGATTTAAATCAGAAAGAACTGAAATACCCCCGTTACCTACGCCTTCTTGAGAGAAATTTAAATTACCGTCATTGTTAATTAACGGTACTCCATCAATAACATATAATGGCTGATTACTAGCAGAGATAGATGTTCTTCCTCTAATATTCACATCAATACCACCACCTGGGGTACCACTATTCTTATTAACGACTACACCAGCTGCACGTCCTTGTAATGCTGTTTCTATTGAAGGTAGTTGAATATCTTCCAATGATTTCGCATCGATACTTGAAACTGATCCTGTAAGATCTTTTCTATTAACTGTACTATAGCCTAAGACAACGATTTCATCTAGTACTGTTCCTTCCTTCATAACAATGGTTATCTGATCCTGGCCAGCTACATCAATTTCCATAGTAGTGAATCCAGTGTAAGAGGCTACAATTATGTTATTCCCGTCAGGAATAGAAATAGAAAATGAACCGTCGATATCAGTTATTGTCCCAAGAGTCTCCCCTTTAACAACGACATTGGCTCCAATCAAGCTTTGTCCATCTTCATCTGTTACTACACCTTTCAAGGTTCGCTGCCCATACATATTGGACAAACCAATAACAACAGCAAATGCCATTAATAATAGTTTTTTCATGTTTTAATTGTTTTTAGATTAATAAATACTTCCTACAACACAGTAGGCTTTAAGATTTAGTTTAGATTTCTTTCTTTAAATTAACGAACTCTTAAGGACAATTGCTCCCTTAAACAATTTGAAAAAAAAAGTTTACATATCTATGACTCCACGCAGACTAATCCAGAACTTCATTATTAAAATTTGGCTTCATATATATTGACACTTCTCTTTTGTACCTTTGCCCTATGAAATTCCACCAATATAACATAGCTGACGAACTTAAAACAGCACTAGAAATAGAAGGCTATAAAAAGCCAACTGACATTCAATATAGAGCGATACCTCATATACTTGCTGGTGAAGACATGCTAGCGATAGCACAAACTGGTACAGGTAAGACAGCTGCGTTTGCTATTCCGATTCTACATAAGATTCATATGATGAATTTTAAGAGTAGACCTGATGGGATCAAATGTATAGTTATGGTTCCTACCAGAGAATTGGCTATCCAAATAAATGATGTATTTACTAAATTTTCTAAAAAACTTAAAGCAAAAAGTTTTTCTGTTTTTGGAGGAGTAGAGCAGGGTCCACAAATAGCCAAACTAGAAAAAGGCATAGATATCTTGGTGACAACACCAGGAAGAATGTTCGATTTAGTAAGTCAAGGGTATATTAAACTCAATAGAGTAAAATATTTAGTGCTCGATGAAGCGGACCATATGCTAGATCTTGGATTCATCAAGGATATTGAAATGTTAATCAAGTGGCTTCCTAAAAATAGGCAGACACTTTTTATCTCAGCTACTATTAATGATAAAATTAAAAAATTAGCTTATTCCTTAGTAAATAAACCCGTAAGAATCCAAATCAGTCCAAAAGATCCTGTTAGTAAAAATGTGGATCACTCTGTAATATTTGTGGAAATGGACGAAAAAAGATTTTTCTTAGAACGTCTAGTGAAAGAAAACGAAGGAGATAAGATGCTCGTTTTTGTGAGAACAAAAGTACGTGCCGAGAGAGTAAAAGCTGCCATGGCTAGAGTAGGAATCGATGCTACGACAATGCACAGTGGTATAGAACAGAAAGACAGACTCGCAGTACTCAAAGAATTCGCAGAAGGGACTTCTACATTATTAATAGCTACTGATGTAAGCGCAAGAGGAATAGACATACCTAATGTAAATTATGTAGTAAATTATGATTTACCAGATAAACAAGAAAGCTATGTACACCGAGTCGGGCGTACAGGTAGAGGTCGAAATACCGGTCTTGCTTTCACATTTTGCAGTAAGGAAGAAAAACCAATGCTTAAAACCATACAGCAGTACCTTACCAAGGAAATAAAAGTCCTAAAAATCGATCCTGACGATGCACGTGAAATAGTACACCTCACAGATGAGTCAAAAATGACTATGGATGATATCATCGATAAATTAGAGGTGCCAACTAGCGGTAAGCGAAAGAAAAGAGCTAGTAGAAAGAAGTATAAAGATTAGATGATTTTTTTAAAGTCGAAGGAGGTTAAATATGAAAATGGTAATCTTTCAGATGTTATGAAATAATGAATTCCATTTCGACTAACCACATTGCTTGATATAAATTTAGAATCATATGGTATATAACCCAGAAACTCCCAAGTTTTGTTTGAGATGTTATATTTCCAAAAATCACCTTTTTTAAATTCAAATCTTGATTCAACATTTATATCTGTCTCTTATACACATCTGACGCTGCCGACGAAGAGGAT
>CAJXUU010000271.1 GCA_913061325.1 uncultured Saprospirales bacterium
ATCTACACTATCCTCTTCGTCGGCAGCGTCAGATGTGTATAAGAGACAGTGTTTACACGCATATACTATGGCAAACCATATAGGGGAAAACCATTAGAAGTGAAATTTATTACTTTTAAAAAATGGAAATATAATCAACCAATCTTAAATGTATTAAAATAGGATTCCCAAGAGAATCTAGTACAATAAAAAAGAGGCTGTCTCATTACGAGACAGCCTCTTTTTTATTTAAGAAAGTAAACCTAACTCTTCAATCGTTCTTCACCTTCAAATTTATCTATAGATAACTCAATAAGACGAGTAATCAAGTCCTGATACGCAATTCCAGCATGGGCCCACAATTTAGGATACATACTTATTTTGGTAAATCCAGGTATCGTATTCACCTCATTGACAATAATCTCACCATTCGTTTTGAGGAACATGTCTACTCTTGTAAGTCCACAACATTCTAGATTTATAAAAGAATCGATCGCAATCTGCTTGGCTTTTATTGTATTTTCTTCACCAATATCAGCAGGTATAGCTAGTCCTGCCCCATCATCATCGATATATTTATTCTCGAAAGTGTACCATTCTGTTTTAGGGAGAATTTCACCTATAGAACTAGGTTGTGGATTTTCATTTCCTAGTACAGCACATTCAATTTCTCTGCCTGTGATCTTTTCTTCAATGATTACTTTAGGATCATAAAGAAATCCTTCCGCTACGGCTTTATTGAAATCCGCTTCATTATCTACAAAAGATATACCGACAGAAGATCCAAGGTTTGCTGGTTTGATGAATAGTTCTTTTCCTAATTTACTCGATATTTCAGCAAAAGTTAGATGATCGTTGTATCCCTTTCTTAAAGTAACAAAATTAGCAATGCCTATACCAGCATCTCGTAACAATCGCTTTGTTACATCTTTATCCATTCCTGCAGAAGAACCTAATATTCCACATCCTACACAGGGAATACCAGCTACCTTAGCCATTCCTTGGATAGCTCCATCTTCTCCATAAGCACCATGCAATACAGGGTATAGCACATCAATTTTAGTGATGACCTTTCCCGTTCCTTTGCTTACTATTGCTCTGTCACGAGCGTTTTGACTTAAGTAAACTGTATTATCATATTGTGGCAACTTTACTTTTGCCGCATCTGTAGGATTAGTAATTGTCATTGAATCACCTCCATAGTGCCATATGCCCTTTTTATCTATAGCAAGTAATACGGGTTCGAATTTCGATCTATCGATATTGCCCACTACATTATATGCAGACAAGAGTGAGATGTTATGCTCTGGTGACCTGCCTCCGAAAACGATTCCTACTTTTATTTTATCAGCCATGGTATTATAATATTTGATAATATGATTCAAAAATAGAAAATTACTCCATAGAGATCTACAATTCTGAATATATGTAGTGATACAAATATAATTCGTCTATAAAAAAGGTGGAATTCACAAATTCCTTGTTCTTTTGAAAAATAGCATATCTAGAAATCAGACTACCTATCAACCTAAATTAATTACATTTGCATCAAACAAAAAAAACTAAATATGTCAAACGGATTATTAGCTGGAAAAAGAGGAATCATCTTTGGTGCACTTGACGAAAAATCTATTGCATGGCAAGTAGCTGAAAAATGTGTTGCACAAGGTGCAAAAATCACTCTTACTAATGCTCCAGTAGCTTTACGTTTTGGTGGAATCTATGAGTTAGCAGAAAAGATAGGCGCGGAAGTGATTCCTGCCGATGCTACTAGTATTGAAGACCTAGAAAACTTACTGACCAAATCTCAAGAGATCTTAGGTGGAAAGATGGACTTCATGTTACACTCTATAGGTATGTCAATCAATGTGAGAAAGAAAAGAGACTATGACAACATCAATTATGATTGGATGCAAAAGACATTTGACATATCAGCAATTTCATTTCACAAATTGATGCAAACTGCTATGAAAATGGATGCTGTAAATGATTGGGGATCAATCTTAGCATTAACATACATTGCGGCTCAAAGAGTGTTTCCAGATTACAATGAAATGGCAGAATCTAAATCATTACTAGAAAGTTTTGCTCGTAGCTTCGGTTATCACTGGGCCAAGAAAGGAAATGTAAGGGTAAACACAGTATCTCAATCTCCAACACTAACCACTGCAGGTATGGGTGTAAAAGGATTCCAAGAGTTTTTCGATTACTCTAAGAAGATGTCTCCTTTAGGGAATGCCCCGGCATCAGCTTGTGCTGATTATTGTGTAGCTATGTTCTCTGATCTTACAAAATATGTGACTATGCAGAACCTCTACCATGATGGTGGATTTAGCAACATGGGGATGGCTCCAGAAGTTATAGGACTATAAATAAGCAACCAAATGGGCATCTTATTCAAAATATTCAGGGTAGTACTAGTCATAGTGTTACCCTTTTTTCTTTTGATTCGAGGGTCTATTTTTATCCATGCTAATTACAATATAGGAGCATGGATATCCTTAGCTGGGGGCGCTGCCATTACAGCTCTTATTCTATTCATTTATATGACCTTTATTTATCGGCGTTTCACAAAGAAATTTGGTGATAGTGATAATCTAAAGCGGAGAAGTTTATTTGCATTAGCACTTGTTGGGGTCTATTGCGCATATGGTCTATTCTTTATTTCTTCGGGTAATATGAAAAATCCATCCCTCCAAAAAGAAATAACAGAAATGCACCCTATCCTAAGAATGGGAGTAAGTACTTTCATCTTGGTCGATAAAAAAATGATTATTACTGATGCAAGTCGCCAAGCTGAAGATTATAAAAAAATGGGGCTCAAAAAAGCAAATAGTTCACTTCATTATAAGCAAAAAGATGGCTATGCTTATGCCATAGACCTTAGGACAAATGGAAGGAATGAATTTAGAAACAAGATGATGACTTTCTATTTCAGAGCATTGGGATATAAAACTCTGAGGCATGTCGGAACAGAAGACCATTTGCATGTGAGCCTTTATTGTCATTATAGGCCAGGTGGGAGGTAGGATTAAATCAGATTTTAAATAGTCCGCTTTTTATAGCATACATTGCAAGCCCTACTCTACTTTTTACATTCAATTTTTTAAATAAATTGGCTCTATAACCATCAATCGTTTTGGGACTGAGATACATTTCTCCAGCTATTTCTTTATAGGTTTTATCAGAACAAATTTTGGTTAGAAACTCAATTTCTTTTTCATTTAAGGGGTTAACTTTTTCGTGGTTTCTATTCATTTCATCTAACATAATAGAACTTATTAATTCAGAATGGTAGAATCCAGAATGAATAACTTTTTCTATTGCCAATTTAAACTTAGAAGGATCAATATCTTTAAGTATATACCCTTTAGCCCCGAGCTTAAGCAACTGTATTATAGTAGTTTCGTCGTCCGTCATGGAGAGGATAAGAACTTTTTGGTCTGGTCTATTATCAGACAACCATGCCATGGTTTCTATACCATCCATTACAGGCATTTGTACATCTAACAAGACTAAATCTGGAGCTTCATTTGAGGATTGAATATAATCTACAAATTGTCTCCCATTTACCAATTGATTTGATATTTCATAGTCACCAAAACTTTCTATCAATTTTTTTAATGAATTAGAAAAAAGAAGATGGTCATCTACTATTACGATCTTAAATTTTTTCATGCTTATTCGATTTTTCGTCCAATATTATTAGCATTATGGTTCCGTTTCCTTCTGTAGATTCCAAACTAAAATCTGCATTAATTAGTTTAGATCGGCTCTCCAGATTTAACAACCCATTATTTACCTTAACACTTTTTATATCAAAACCTATCCCATCATCAGAGGCTTTGACAATAACTTTCTCGTTCTCGAAAATTATCTTGATCCTTAACGTTGTTGCTTGTGCATGTTTCAATGTATTTGAAATAAACTCTTGCAACATCCTAAAAATAATTATTTCTTGACTCTTCTTTATTCTAACACCTTGATCAATTATTAGCTCCGTTTTTAACAGCCCTAATCTTTGCAATCTATCTACTTCATTTTCTAACACTTCATTAAAACCCATTTTTTGAATTGTCTCAAAATTTAATGTTTTTGACAAGCCTCTTATTTGGGCGATACTCTTTCCTAATATATCTACAACTTCTCCTAACCTGCTTGAATCTATAGTCTTTTCCTGCATCAGCATTTTAGTCTCAATTGCCGCTACTGAAAGTAATTGACCAATATTATCATGCAGTTCCCAGCTAATATTTTTCGGGTTCTGATTGGTAATCTCAATTTTAGCATCCTGAAGTTGTTCTTCATATTTAGCTTTTGCTATTTCATTTTCAACTATATATTGAATCTTCTTTTTTCTCAAATATACAATTAAAGCCACTAACAATATGATCACAGCAAAAAATGTAATACTCACTAATACGATTAAGTATTGTACTCCTTTTGGGTCCATATAAATCCGATTATAAAGCTAACATACATTACAATACTCGACAAGTATTGTATCAGTAACAAATTTTCTGTATTCCCTATATCAGGTAATTGATGAATCATCACAGTAATAGGCAATACACATAAATGATAAAATAATAATCCTACAACAACCCAGAAAAGAAGAATTCTAGACACATTAAGAATCTTCTCAGTACGAGCTATTGCATTCAAATATATAAAACACATAACTGCAATAGATATGCTAGAAAGTCCAAACCCATAACTTAGATAACCCATAAATGAATGAACAATAAATACCCCTTCAATCATCAACGCTATAAAACATAATATGTAAAGTACAATGATGGCTCTCTTATGCATTAATTTGGCTATAGACTTATAGAAAATAAATGTCAAAATGGATAATTCAGAAAAACTTAACAAGTTATACAACCACTGATTATTTGACTTAAATATTATGCCGGCTAGACTATCAAGCATGAAAACGATAAGCAAATATGCCAAGATATACTTGGATGGAGAATTCCAAAACTTTCTTGAAAAGATAACCCCGATAAGGAGGGTAAAGAACTCCATAGGAATTATCGATTTTTCTAGTATTTCCATTATAGTCATACTAAGTTTTAATATGTGTGAGGTTGTTTTGGAGGTGACATATTTACTCTATTGAGAACATGAGCACTACTTCCATACTGTGTTAGATCAGCTTTTATATCCAGCACGCTTACCTGATTAGCAGCACTTGATATAAATGGATCAAATGGTATATGATTAACTCCAGATTTATAGGTTGGATACAGTACTGTAGTTAATGTGCCTTCATCCCACGAATCACTATTATCTTGAAGGTGATTTGCAAAATAATATTCTAATCCTGAAAACTCCACACCGATAACATCACATCGTTCTTGTACTTCTTGTATATAAGATAATAAGATTCCGATTTCTAAATGTCCACTAAATGGATCGGAAGATTGTTGTGCCCTTCTATCATCGATCATTGATATTGCTTCGCTGTTACTAATTAAGTTATTAGCATGTAAATTTTGGGGTACACCTGATTGATTACAGACAAAATAGCCTAGTGCGCCACCTATTACGACTCCTATAGCTAGAGGTGCTAATGATTTCGTGTTTGACATTTGGATTGATTTTAAAGTTAGTAAAAGATTGATTTTCAAAGGTATGCAAATATTACATCAGTTACTAAAGATATATCTATATACAGGAATAACCCTATTTGATACAGGAAAAACCCCTTTTGAGTCTCAGGAATATAAATACTGGCACGACTCTCATCTGCCTATACCTTGCGATTAAGTTTTTGAGATCTCACTTTAAGGTGGTTTGGTGAAAAGCCTAAATAGAGTAACCCTAATTTTATAAAATCAATAAATATGTCTAAGAAACATGAATGCTTGTGCGTTTGTCCTCCTTCCCCTGGACTGGAGCAAAAAATACACAGTACAAAACAAAAAATACTAAACGAAGCTGGATTTGAAGATATCGATGAAATTGACATTCTCGATATGCGAACCTATACGCTCATAACAGAGCGTCCAAGAAAAACCCGTGCCCATGATCACAGCATTGGAGCCGAGAAAGCAGCAGTTGTTGGGACTAAAAAGGCCATCGTGCTTTTAGTAGATTTCGCCGATAAAACAGCAGGTACCAATCAAAATCACTATAACGACATGTTGTTTTCTCAAGGCTCTTATGCCACAGGAAGTATGAGAGACTACTACAAAGAAGTTTCTTATGGAGCCCTAAATGTCATAGGTGCAGTAAAAGGTCAAGGGGGCCCCACAAACGGTTGGTTTAGAGCTCCAAAATCAAGAGCTTACTATACAGATGGTGGTTTCGGATTCAATGCTTATCCAAAAAATGCTCAGAAGTGTGTAGAAGATGTGATTGATCTTGCACAACCTTTTGTAAATTTTAGTCAATATGACAACGATGGTGATGGTTTCGTAGAAGCACTTATAGTAATCTGCGCAGGTACTGGTGGTGAAGTATCTGGTAATGGCAATGACTTCTGGTCTCATAAGTGGGGAATCACTCCTAAGACTGTAGATGGAGTCAAAATAAACAAGTACTTCATGGCTCCTGAAGATGGTAAAGTTGGCGTAATGGCTCACGAACTTGGTCATTTATTATGTGGATTACCTGATCTATATGATACCGACGGTTCTTCTAGTGGAACTGGGAGATGGGATCTTATGGCAGGTGGTAGTTGGAACAATGCAGGTAATACACCTGCACATCCGACGGCATGGTGCAAAGTGACTTGTGGTTGGGTGAATCCAACTGTGGTCATGAATAGCGCTCAGAACATAACTCTGAAGCCTTACAATGTCAACAAAGACATAGTAAAGGTTCCGATTGGAGCAGCAACCAGCAAAGAATATTTCCTACTATCTAATCGTCAGAAAAGTGGTTTTGATGCTCACATACCTGGTGAAGGAATGATAATCGAGCACATCGATGATAACAAAGGAAATAACACGGACGAAAATCACTACTTGGTAGATATTGAACAAGCCGATGGAAACAGAGACTTGAACAACAAAAACAATAGTGGTGACGCTACTGATCCTTTTCCACTAGCAGGGAATACTGCATTTATTAATACTTCAAATCCAAGCAGTAAAACATATGCTAATGCGGATTCAAAAGTAGAGGTGACTAATATCGCAAGATCAGGAAACAATATTACCGCCAATGTAAAATCTGGAAATGCAAGCTCTTGGACTACTAATAAACAAGTACTCAGAACATTTGCAAGCCCTCATTCAAAAAATGCATGGGCTTATATTGATTCTGTAGGCTGGAGAAAGATAGATCAGCTTACCACTGATGGCGTCACCAATGTTTTTGCAATACTCAATGAAGCAAGAGCAAATAACAAAACGGTAAATGCTAAAGTGGATAACGATAGCATCGATATTGTATATCTCAATTAATAACCTCATCAAATTTTTATTAAAATTTTAAAAACAAAAAATTATGAATTTTTCAAATAAACAAGTACTTCGAACATTCTCTTCTCCTCACACAAAAAATGCATGGGCAAACATAGCAACTGTGGGGTGGAAAAAAATTGGTCAACTATCTACTGATGGAGTAACTAACATGTTTATCATGTTAAATGCTGCAAAAGCGAATAACAAAACAGTGAGTGGTACAATCGATGCTGCAGGTAAGATAAGCATTCTATATCTTTAGGACTTATCATTTGATCACAACTAAAAATATCATTATGATAACTTTAAATTTTAATATCAGCAATGACGGCTCCTCCAAGAGCTTAGCTGATAACCAAGATGGTCTACTCTCATCTGACAATCTGCCTAGCCCTATGCAAATGGAAGGCAGTATCAGCTCAGGCATTAGTAACATGCCATCTCCTGAAAATATTCTTGATTCAGCATTGGACGCTTCACTGGAAGCTGTCTCTTATACACATCTCCGAGCCCACGAGACAGGCAGAAATCT
>CAJXUU010000272.1 GCA_913061325.1 uncultured Saprospirales bacterium
CGAGATTTCTGCCTGTCTCGTGGGCTCGGAGATGTGTATAAGAGACAGTCGCTAGCATGAGGTTCTCTTTAGCGTCTTGGTCTTCTCCGTTATACCTCAAAGCATTTTTAAAAGATTGAATACTTTCTTGAAATTTCTGATTCTGAAAGTGTGTATTCCCAAGATTGTAATATGCATTGGATACTACATTTGGGTCACTACTAGTAAGTGCATTTTGATATTGATTGAGCGCTTCTTCGTATCGTTCTTGATTATAAAGGGTATTTCCTAGGTTATAATTTGCCTTACCCGTTTTATCACTTTCAGAAGCTTTCCTGTATTTTTCCTCCGCTAAATCATAATGTTCTTTCTTGAATAGATTATCTCCCTCCATCAAAAGCTCATGAGATTGTGCAGAAATATAATTGGATATGAGAATTACAAGTAATAATATTAAAGCAATCTGCTGAATCCAATGTACTTTTCTTGACTTTGACCTTCGGCTTAAGTACTTCTGATATTCTTTTGGGATAATTTCATCCATAATTTGGTACATTTTGAAACGTGATTAAAAATTCTTCCTCATTCCGTTTGGTAATATCCAATCCAACAAAAATAATAAGAAAGCAATTCCCAGAAACCACTGAAAGTAACTATTGTACTCTGAAAATGACTTTTGCTCCACTTCTCTTTTTTGCAATCTATCTAATCTTGTTTTGAGATCCTTGATGGCATCTTCTCCTTGATTAACGAGATAGAATTCTCCTCCTCCGCTTCTTGCAATATCTTGTAGGTTGGCCACATTAAGTTTGCTTACAACAGGATTTCCTTCTTCGTCTTTTTTATACTCTGATACTCCTCTACTCAGATATGGCACATAGGTGCCATTTTCAGTACCTACTCCGATAGTATAAATAACTAAACCATCATCCGCTCCTTCTATTGCTTTGGCCTTGGCTTTTCCTTCATGGTCTTCTCCATCTGTGATAATAATAAGTGCACGCTGATGTCTTACTTCTTCCTCGTAGGCTTTCATCGCCAGATCGATTGCTTCGTCTATGGCAGTTCCTTGTGTTCCTGCAAGATTAGGGTTGGCACTTTTTATAAACAGTTCTGCAGCGGCATAATCATTCGTCAGCGGCATCTGAAGATATGCGTCTCCAGCAAAATATATCAAACCGATTCTATCTCCTTTGAGATTTCGGATCAGTTTTTCAGTAAATCTCTTTGCTCTCTCCAATCTAGAAGGTGAAATATCTTGCGCCATCATACTCTGAGATATATCGAAAGCGATAAATATATCTGCACTTTCAACTTTCAGTTTCTCCTTCTTCGTTCCCCACTGCGGATTTGCAGCTGCTACAAATAGAAATAGGAAACCTAGTAAAACGGCTGAATTTTTAATCCATAATCTGGAAACACTGGCATCTGGCATTAATCTTTTGACCAATGATTCGTCACCTATCTGAGCAATACGTTTACCCCTCCATAGATATACAAGGTACATCAAGACAAAAAGAATTGGGACTAAACCCAGCCAATATAAATATGATATGTCTTCGAATCTAAACACTTATGATAATATGTTGAGTACTGTTTTTCTTAATAATAATTCAAATAACAACAAACCGAGTCCAATCAACAAAAAATACCGAAACTCATCCTGATACCTTTTAAATACATTGACTTCAATTTTTGTTTTCTCTAATCTATCTATCTCTGCATATATCGCTTCTAATTGATTTCTATCTTTTGCTCTGTAGTATTTACCACCTGTGCTACTTGAAATTTTCTGTAGCAATCTTTCATCGATTTGCACTTTAGCATTTCGGAATATATACTGACCGTTGCTTCTTCTATTCACAGGTGTTAGAGCATTTCCAGCACTACCTACACCTATTGTATACACTTTTACGTCATACTCTCTAGCAATTTCAGCCGCAGTTTCAGGGTCTATGTAACCTGTGTTATTCACACCGTCTGTAAGAAGGATTACTATTTTTGATTCCGATTCACTGTCTTTTAGTCTGTTGACAGCTGTTGCAAGTCCCATACCTATCGCAGTGCCATCTTCTAATATTCCTACTGAAAGTGCTTGTAAGAAATCAATCAAAATAGACTGGTCTGTAGTCAATGGACATTGTGTAAATGCTTCTCCAGCAAAAACGGCTAATCCAAGCCTGTCATACTTTCTATTTCTAACAAAATCCTCAGCCACTTGCTTACTCACTTCTAGTCTATCTGGTTCAAAGTCTTTTGCCAACATACTGCTTGATAAATCGATTGCCAGCATTATATCTATTCCTTCGGCATTTACCGTTTCTTCCTTGAGCGACAATTGTGGTCTTGCCAATGACAAGACTAAAAACAATAAGCCCCCCAATCTCAACAAATCAGGTAACCATGTCAATTTTGTACGCCAAGATCCACCACCTTCAAATGCATCTGAAGTCGAGATAGTAAAAGTAGTATCTGTATTTTTCTTACTTAAAAATCGCCAAATATACCATAGCAATGGTACTAAACCCAACAATAAAAAGTAGGGACTTACAAACTCTATATTTCTTAGATATTCGATCATTCTCCTTTTTCTATTTCGACTATTTCTTGTTTAGTTTCACTTACGATTTCAAAAGCGTCATCCATGAATCTCTCATTGATTTCTGGACCTGTTTTCCCTTTGGCAAATTTTACTTTATCAGCAATCAAAAGGATATCAGTTACTCTAGAAATCACACCACTTTTAATTCCTTTTTCAGACATTGACCGATTTAATTGACTCGTAGTCATTTCTAGTGCTTGCACTTCATATCTATCTTCTACATATTGTCGCATCACCTTGGTAAGTTCGGTGTGATATTGTTTTTCTTCTCCGTTTTGCCAAAGTTGTTTTGACTTTAGGTTATTTAAGTCTTCAATCGCTATTATATGGGCTGGTCGACGGATTTCTTCTATTAACTCCTCTACAAAACCATCTGTCTTTTTGAACTTTTTGTTCAGATATAATACTAACAATACCAAACCTGCAGCACCTAATATTCCGTATAAATATTTGAGATAATCTTTCCACGAAATTTCTTCTTCTATTATGGATTTATTAGCGTTGAGTTCTAAAGCTTGACCTCTTGGCAATACAAAAAGTGGCTTTCTCTGTAGAGGCATTACAGTTTGGGACGGCAAAGTATTAAGGTTTGGAACAGGCAATAGAAATGCCCCGATGGTACTTATTCTGATTTTTATTGAGCCTTGTCTAGGTATTTCTTTTCCAGTGGATTGTTCGTTGATAATAAGATTAGCGTCATTGATTCCAAATACTCCTCCGTCTACAATATCAACATCCATGATTTCGTCAAAAGTTGTAGAATCTTGCTCGTATGCAGCATTCTTTATTTCTTTCAATGGGTTGAAATCAAGGCTAATAAACTCAATGCCTACAGGTACATTTATTTTATAATTAAGTGCGACATCATCACCAAAATATATAGAATCAGGAATGGCATCCACTGACACACTTAACTGCGCTGAAACGACAGTTACAAAAAGACTAATAATTAATAGTAATCGAAATTTCATCATCGTCCTCTTTTTTTGAAAAATTTCAATAATGATTTTACATAATCTTCATCTGTTTGAATACTCAACACATCAGAACCTGATTTATAAAATGAATTTTTAAATGTATCCTCGTGATTGGCAAACCACTCAGCATAGTTTTCTCTTACTTTCCTAACAGATGTATCGATTATTCTTTCAGATCCAGTTTCAGCATCTTTCATTCTTATAAGCCCTGCATTCGGAAGTTGTCTTTCGCTCTTATCGTAAATATGAATTCCTACAATATCATGTTTTCGAGAAGCTATATTGAGCGCCGTTTCATACCCTGAGGTTATATAATCCGATAAACAGAATACAATCGCCCTCTTTTTTTGAATGTTCGTCAGATATTCCAGAGCAAGTTTTAAATCTGTGCCCGTATTATCAGTTTCATGAGAGATGAGCTCTCTTATTATTCTTAGTATTGTCGTCTTACCTTTTTTTGGAGGTAAATATTTTTCTATTTTATCTGAAAATAAAATTGCTCCAACTTTATCATTATTAGTAGTCGCAGAGAAAGCGATCACAGCGGCTATTTCAGTAATCATTGCACTCTTGAATTGACCTTCAGTTCCATACAGTGCCGACGCACTAACATCGATCAATAACATAACAGTCAATTCACGTTCTTCTTCAAATACTTTAATGGCTGTATCATTGGTACGGGCAGTCACATTCCAGTCGATATTCCTTACATCATCTCCATAAACATAATTTCTCACCTCACTGAATGACATACCTTTACCCTTGAAAGCACTATGGTACTCTCCTGAAAAAATATGCTTACTTAGACCTTTGGTCTTGATCTCTATTTTCCGTACTTTTTTAAGTAATTCTGATGTATCCAAAGGATTAATGATTAAATTGTTGAATGATTGAATTGTTGAATGATTAAATGAACAGCTATTGAATTAAAGAGAAATTTTGCTTTTATGCATGCCACAAAATCATTCAATCATTCTATCATTCAAAATTGCCACCTATGGTACTTCTACTGCGTTGATTACTCTTTTTATAATATCTTCTTGAGTGATACTTTCAGCTTCGGCTTCATAAGTAAGACCGATTCTGTGCCGCATGATATCTTCACATACAGATCTTACATCTTCTGGGATCACATAGCCTCTTCTTTCTAAGAATGCATATGCTTTAGATGCTTTAGCAAGATTGATACTGGCTCTAGGAGAACCTCCATAGCTAATCAACCCATCAAGATCATTGATACCTGCTGATTTTGGATCTCTTGTAGCAAATACGATATCAAGAATATAATTCTCGATCTTTTCATCCATGTAGATCTTTTTGACAGATTCTCTTGCCTTTATGATCTGTGCTGGATTTATAATAGGATTTATCTTTTGTGCTACTTCACCAGATAGATTTTTTCGGACGATGTGTCTTTCTTCTTCTTTGGTCGGGTAACCGATATTTACCTTGAGCATAAATCTATCCACTTGTGCTTCTGGTAGTGGATACGTTCCCTCTTGCTCTATTGGGTTTTGAGTCGCGAGTACTAAGAAAGGCTCATCCAACTTAAAGGTCTCCTTTCCAATTGTAACTTGTTTTTCTTGCATGGCTTCCAACAATGCAGACTGCACTTTAGCAGGGGCTCTGTTAATCTCATCCGCAAGTATAAAATTAGAGAATATAGGTCCTTTCCTGACACTGAACTCATTCTTCCCAGGATTATAGATCATAGTACCTATAATATCCGCTGGTAATAAATCAGGTGTAAACTGTATTCTTTGGAAGCCTGCATCTACTGCTGACGAAAGTGTCTTTATAGACAATGTCTTTGCCAATCCAGGAAGACCTTCTAATAAAACGTGACCTTTTGCCAATAGACCTAGTAACAATCTTCCTATCATATAATCTTGACCTACGATAACTTTTGCTGTTTCCGTTCTGATCTGATCAATGAACTCACTGTCTTGGTATATCTGTTGGTTTAATGCTTCGATATCAACCGATTCTTGCATGATATTTTATTTTTAATTGAGTATTTTTTTTGCAATGCCAGCACAAAAATGAAAAAACTTTGCAATAAACAAAGCTAGGATAAGAAATATAGTAAAATGATAACTTTGTCTTGTGTAACATTAAGTCAAAAATAACGAATGTATACATACTAGATTTTTGTGTATACTTGTTTAACTATTTGTTAACGCAATCGCCAATATGAAATATTTTTTTGCTTCAATTATCTCAACTGTATTCTTTTCTAGTTGCATTTCTGTTGGCTTCCATGACTATGCAAAGACGGACTATGAGGAGGCCGAAAGGCTAATCAAAGTACTTAAAAATGACACTTTACTTGTAGCATACCCAACATATCAGGAACAAGAACGGATACTTCGAAGCGCAATAGTTATGTATCCAGAAAAGAGAGCTAAACTTGAAAAAGAGCTTATTGCTTTAATACTGATGAGAAACATTGATGCTGAAAGCATAAGTAACGCATTTATAAAAAACTACAAATTCTCGCAATACTTACTAATTCCGGACTCATTAATTCATGATTTTGAAGAAGGAAAAGAAGGCGCTTTTTTTATTAATGATAAGTTTAAGTTGGATTCAAATATAAAATATAAAAATAAAAACCCAATTAAATTTATTAGCAAAAGAAAAAGAGAATGGGACTTGATCATTGGTGAGGAACTATTACCAAATCCATTGCCAAACCACATGTATTACAGAGGAGATTTACAAGAACTTCTAGGAATTGAAATTTTTGATACAGCAATACACAGACTAGTTAATATTATAGATAGAAGATTAAATCTTTTTTATAGCAACCCAAAGCAAAAAGTCTACCTCTAGGTGAAAATATGTACATTACTCATTTTTACTTTAATCCTGACCAGCTGTGTATACGTAAAATACCACGACTACGCTCCTACTCTTCAACCTGAAGCAGAAACAATTATAAACCGCCTAAAAAATGACACTTTAATTGTAATTGTACCAACTTATCAGGACAAGGAAATAATTCTAAAATCCTCACATAGAAAAGCTAGAGGTCGAACCGAAAAGAAAAGAAGGAAACAAAAATTACTAAATCTTTATGCAGAACGACAAATAGAAATGGAAGCTATCATCAAAGGATTTAATGAATTCTATACTTTCTCTCCTGTTCTATTTATGCCTGACAGCTTGGTTTCAGACTTCGAATCGGGCATCAAAAAGACCTACTTTATAGACAATCAATTCAGGCTCAACTCTGAGATATCACACCATAATAGATCGCCTATCAAGCTCCTCAAACAATTCGACCAAGAATGGCAGATCAAAATCAGAACTCAAATAATACCCAATCCATTTCCTAATTACTATTTATATAGAAATGGATTATATGGTTTCTTAGGGACTGAAAAATTTGATCAGATGTACGAGCGAGTAGCTACTATTTTCCAGCGAAGATTTGAAGCATTTTTTGCAGATCCTAATAGTCGGATTGCGCTTTAGATTTTTTCTTTTTGCTTTTATAAATTCGCCTCAAAACAAAAGTTATTCCCAATAACAAAATAAAATGACAATCCACACTATCAAAAGTATCTGATAGAGAAACTTAATATTATACTATAGCAGATTCTGGATGAACAACTTTTTTCTCTTTATGTGCTAATACAAAAGCTAAGATTTTTTCTGTCAATAAATTAGCAATTCTATATGCTGCAAATGCAAAAAATGGTGCTGCAACAACGTCTATTGTATAATGTACATGCTGCTTCAGTAGTAAAAAAGCAACGATAAATGTACAAATACCAACTATGATCTTCATCCATTTAATATCAACTAAAAAAAATATTATCGCCAGATTAGCCGTATGCCCTGAGAAGAACAGGTCACGAACCATTACTTTATTATCATAAAAAGAACCTTCTAAAAAAGTGTCTCTAAGAGGAATAATATCGATAGGAGGCTGTAATGGAATCAGATATAATGTCAAACTTCTTGCATTTGCCATAAGCAATATAGAAATAAATACAACCATACTCTTCTTAGGAGTACGGAGAGCTATTGGAAGACAGGTTAAGATACAAACCCAAGTAATGGCAAATAAAGGTGTACTCACATCTGAAGCAGGCAGATATTGTAAAACGATATCATTTAATTGAACTCCAGATATTCGACTCTCATTAAACGCTAGGAATAAACTAGTTAATTTTAGAGTGCCTAAAGCCAAAAAAAGTAGCAAAACCCAAGAAATTAGATAAGCCTTATTTTCCCATAAGGCTTTCCAGTCTTTTTTCATACGTGGTCTGTATTATTATTAAGCGGCACAAAGTTATTATTATTGCTGTATTTCTGTCTCTTATACACATCTGACGCTGCCGACGAAGAGGATAGTGTA
>CAJXUU010000273.1 GCA_913061325.1 uncultured Saprospirales bacterium
GGCAAAAAACGTAGGCTATGCATCGCATAGGCGAGGCTTTTTAACGCAGAAGAAGAGAAAAAGAGCAAGCAGAAGAATGTAACTTTATTATTGTTTCATTCCTTATATAATCACACTGATCAATTCTTCTGATTAATTAAGGTCATAATTGGCACGTTTACATTTATACTGGCTGTAAAGCCGGATTCTTTGGTAAGTGAAACTGTATTGTTCATTGCATTAACTTCATCTAAAAGAGGAAATTGCTGGTAACCAACATTGAGCTTGAGAAGAAAATCTCTATTAATAGTCTTGTCAATGTTCCAAGATAAGAATATGCCAGGGGCTATTATTTCTCTAAGAAAAATATCCGATACTTCTGAATCACCATCCAAAAACCGGAAGGCAACGATTGGTCCCAAATCAAAAATACTTGTCATGATCGTAAAATTGTTGGAAAGCAAAGGCGAGGTAAGCGAAAACCCTATGGGAGTGGCGACAGTACCATTAAATTTAGAGTTTCCATCATTATCTCTCAAATAGCCTCCAGCTCCTACATATGAATCGAAGGCGAAATTCCATTTTGCAATTCTTTTATCTCTCCAAGAACCAATTGGGGCTGCAAAATTTTCGATAATCGCGGAAACTTGACTAGAATTATCCGCATCAGCGACTTGTGCTATGAACATTCCTTCTCTACCGACAAAAGACAACACAGGATTTAGGATTCCTTTTTTATCGTTTAAATCAGATATGATATTTGAAAGATGTAACAAACCTATGCTATATTGTTTGGTTGCAATTCCTTTTACTAGACCTACGCTGTTCTGTCCCAAACTTAAGATGGTATCTACTTTTGCATCAGTCATTATCTTGGTGAAATGATTGATTGGTTTTAATACTGAAATAATTTTGTCGGCCAATTGAAAATATTCAACGTATGCCATTTGTGCATCATCCCTCGATAAACTTGCAATTTTATTATTATTTATTTTATTTATCTCTTTTGAAACATCAAAAAAAGTTGTGATTATTTTTTCAATATTTGTTACATCTGACACACTGGAATTAAACAAATCTTTGAGCTTTGTATTTTTAAAAGAAATGTCTTTTTTAATAGCTTCTTGTGTAATGAGTCCAATAAAACACTTTAAAAATTTCGGATTTTTTATCAAAGAGTCTAATTTCTCCTTGCTCAGCCAATACGGTTTTTCTTCGTTTTGAAATGTATCTCTCATTGCTTCTGAAAACAACTGTAAAGTTTGAAGTGAAGCTAGATAATCCAAATTCGCGGTGGCCGCCGTAGGATTGTTAGCAATATCCAATTCGGCTAAAGCCCTTCCAATATGTTTTTTCTCTGTAATTTCAATTCCAAAATCGAGAATTGATGAAACAGTGAACCGAGATTCTTTGTTGATTTTATCCAGCGATTTGCTTAGTTGCGAGTCATTGTCCTTTATAACACTAGAAAAAGTATTTGGAAGTTTTTCAACATCGTATTCAAAACTCTGTTTCAGTGTAGGCAAATAGGTATCAAGATCATAGATTTTATCATCTATCAAATTAAATGTTGAATAAGTAGATGAAAACAAAGTTTGAGCATCACTAAATTCATCACTGTTTATCTTTTTCTTGATATTGTTGAAAAATGAAATAGCCATTTCCTTTTTAACTCTTGCAACCAAAAATTTTGCAAAACCATCTGCAATTACTGTAGCATTGAATCCTGAAATTCCTGAGCCCCTATCTTCCGCAAGATTTTCTCCTTCACTAAATAAACTACTAAATTCTACATCTGCAAAAAATTTATTGACAGCTGGATTGATATTCCATATCTTGATCAAGTCAGCTTTTTCTTCTTGTTCCCCAAAACAAATAGTGTGGGCATCCATGTATAGATTTCGTTTCAATACACTCGGATTAATTAAATCACTATCTGGTACAGCGTCATTTTTAGACTGACTAATTGTGATCGATTTTTCATCGTCATTTGTAATTTTAACAAAACCAAAAGTCAGATCAAAAGTATCTATATTGTTGCAAAAGCTAATCACCAATATTGTATTATTTCTTTCCGCTGTAAGTATATTTCCTGAGGGGCAAGACTTTGCTAATGTATCTCCACCAACATATAAATCACCATCATAATCAATCTGGCATGAGATTGTACCATTGGGTGCAATGCTTGCATTAACATCTACAGTTCCATCCCATGTGGTTTGTCCCATAGTCAAATTTGTAGTTACCAGGAAGAGGGCAAGAAAAAATAGGTTTTTCATAAGTTAGTTTTATATTTTTCTACTTGAAGAATATCAAAGACATCGGTTATATTAATTCCAAAGGAGTATGGATTTCCATTGATAACAGCTCCACCTACCAATAAACCAACCGCAACCTCTTTCTCTTCATTTACAGAATTTACATTTTGGTCTTTTTCTATTGCTATTCTAATAAGAGATCCTGAATCACCCGGATCACTTATCTTCGTATTGTCTTCCCCTTTCATCATGAAAAGATTGTAATATCGTTTGGTGTTGGATGGGAAGTCATTAAAGGAATAGTACATACCTGTATTGATCACAGTACCTATTGCAGGACCTTTGTTGTTCTTTATTAATTCTCTGTTTCCATAATTCAATATAACTACATTTGTTTTACCTTCATCAGAAGTGGTTAATGGCCTGGTAGTTTCAATTTTCATGAATGAGGTACTGTCTACATCTTTAGCCAAATCGATAACACCTGCATCGCAAAAAGAAGATAAAACTAGATTTTCTACATTACCAAAACTTGCTTCTTTTGTGGGCAGGTCATCAGTCTTTGGTTTCTGATAAATCATCTTTTTATTCCCCAAATTTAAAAATGGTGATTTTTCGTATCGCACTACATGTCCACAAGTAAGAGCTACGTTTCTACCTAGTTTTGGATAATAAACCATACCCGCCAAAGCTCCCCATCCTTTGGCTGAACTTTCTTGTCTAATTGCATAAGGATTGGTCGTTACTCCATCTCCCATAACTCCTCTTGTTCCAATTTCAAACAAGAGAGGTACTGAGATCTTTTTCTTTTTGATTTTCACTACTACTTCATGCCCTAATTGAGATATATCTTTTCCTGCTTCAGCAATGATTTTTATACATCTTTTATTTTGGTCATTTACGGTGATATTGGCAGAAACAAAACCATCCATTTTCTCCCAACTACTCAAGTTATTTAAGTAAGCAATTTGAACAGGATCTGAAGTCAGTGGTTTCAGTCCATCAGTATTTAATATAGTGGCATCTTTATTTCGTGGTTTAATCTTTTTTTCTTCAGGCTTTGCACCAACTCCTCGAATAGAGATCAGTCGTTTTAATAAATCAAACCAAAATTGAGCACCAAGCGTAAGTGCAAATGCAGTGATCATAAAACCCCAAAATTTCTTTTTCCATGGAAGACTTGAGTCTGCCACAAATATCATTTTATTGAAATTAGAATCCTCTGTTTTCCCATAGATGCTGTACTCTTTTGTTTTATCATTTTTCGCATAAGATTGAATAGAATGGAAATCAACCTTGAATTTTTCATTAAAATCTGCTGTCGCGCCATTTTCCTTGAATATTTTTTGCACATCGAAATATTTATACAATTCATTTTCATCTTTAATTTTAATGTCTATCGTATCTGGTGCATTAGGAAATTGCCAACCTGTTCCTAATATGCTGATGGTATTATTAATGGAGGAATGTGTCTGGTCATAGCTGGCCTTCACCCTATCGAGGCTAATTTGATTTAGGCTGTCTTGTAGTAAACTATTTGCATTAGCCACGGTATCATTCTTTGCTGGGATTGCAGATCCTTGATCCTTGAAATATTTATTTTCAGCCTCGGAAGTTGCAATAGCAAGCTGAACCATTTCACTGCGTTTATCGGGATCGTTCGATAACACCTGTAGGATTTCAAAAGTATCTACATTGAAAATCAAACATAGAATAATACCAACGATGAGTAAGATATGTCTTACTTTTTTCTTGTACCAACCATTGACTCGATCCATGCTGTCTTCAAAATGATCTACCATTAGGTTTTTAAAATTGATATAGCTATCATTTGATCGATCCAACCAATCTTGGAACATTTGTAAGGTCTGTGGCTCTAGGTGAAGCGTATTTTCTTTGATGGAGAATTTGATTTTTTCCCATTCGTTAATACCCTTGCTATTCTTACTCAACATATTGAGAATAGTCAATAGAAAATTTTCTTTGGAAATGTATGAAGGCTTAGTATCTACTGAAGAATACATATTATTCTTACCAATCTTAGCCAAATACTTGATTGTCGGTTCATTATAAAATTCTCCAGCTTTAGAATATTTAAATTCTTTAGGCTCTACTATAAACAAGTCTTTGATCCATCTTGCAAAGTCATACCAATTGATATCTTCTGCAGCATGGGCATCATTCATAAAACTGTTAATGCCTTGTCGTAAAACTCGTGCTCGCATCCCTATTAAAAGTGAGATTCGTTCGGTAATAATACTCGCAAAAAGACTGTAGAGAAAATATACCAACACTAACCCTATAAAAATTTCAAAAATGATCATTAACTTTAATTTGGAGGTTCACTAATATGTGGTCTATCCTTAAGTAAGGTAACCCTATATTCCCTAAAAACAATATTTAAAATATTATCTGGAACAAATGATTTCAAAGAAAAATTAAAAATATCCTAATGAGCATATAATTATAGCAATTTGATATTGCCATGACCAGAGGTACTGGCTATCATGTGGCATGAGTTTAAATCACTGTAGCAATGTACGTTTAAGTGTATCCGAAGAATTAGATCTTCGTTGTTCCAATAAATATTTCCATACTGCTTTTGTCAACCAAATTCTCTTATTTCATACAATTGACGTGGATTGACTAAAGTAAAATCACATCAAAGAAAAGAAGAGTTTGCATTCTATTTCTGGTAAGCCAATGCTGGAAATAAATTCAACTAAATTCATGCGATTAATAGAAGTCTGTGCTATCGCACATAACAAGTTTTCTCAAATAAATAACAGATGTGTTCCATCTCCTTGTGCTCTTTCGTAAAATCCTCCAACAGTCAAAACACCATCAACATCGTCAACTAGATCCTCTTCCTTTATCTTAAACATATCTATTGCCAGTTTACAAGCCCATAGTTTTGTACCTGAGGCTGTCAACATTTCAAGAAATTCACCAACAGGCGGTATATCCAGTTTTTCCATTTCTGATTTCATCATTTTTGTGGCTAATGCTTCCATCCCAGGTAAACCTCCCAGTATCGTCGGGATATGCATAGCTGGATTACCAACAGTAGCAACATGCAAATGATCCAATTTCTTTTTCTGAATAGCTTCCAACCCAAAGAAAGTAAAAAATATTTCAGATTCAATGCCTTCCATTCTCGCACCATTGGCTAAAATGAAACATGCATACACATTTTCTATCGTTGCTTTTGATAGAATGAGCATCATTTTCTTTACAGGTTTTGTATTCGTATTTTCCATTCTATTTTATTTTAAATGTTTTGTTAGTTGATCAAGAACCAAGATCAAATACAACTTACAGGCTTGGGAATCCCAGCGATCTTACTTGCTGTCTTTAACGGCCCTTTTGGGAATAATTGGTAAAAGCCTTTGATATCAACCACCCCGCTTTTACCAACTTTACGAACAGATAGGGCAACTTCCTGTTTACATTGATCTCGCAGCCAATCGATTACCTCCCAATGCTTATCAGTCATAGCTATTTCCTCCTCTTTAGCAATCTCAAGTCCGATTTCTCTATTCCACTCGTCTGTATCCATCAAGTACCCTAGCTCATTACACTTTACGCAATATCCTGCAAATGTTTTTTCAGTCATTTTATCTTAATTTATAATACTAATGTTATTGTTTATTAATGATTTTACCGCCCAACTTCATGTGATTTGATACAAAAGGAATAGGTCTGCCTTTTAGAAGAATATTCCAATAGATCCACCTGAAAGCTTTTTTACCCCAATGATTTAATCGTGTTTCTTTTAGAAGCCTAAGTGGACCAATTCCAGGAATAGGGAAAGTTCCTTTTACAGGTTCTTGGGTGTAATTAAAATCAATGAGTAAAGCCTTATTAAATCCTGTTTCAATGAAGCAATTAGAATGTCCATCAAATGCTTCTTTCAATGGTTTTTGGTCAATAAATGAAAGTATATTCTTAGTAAGAATTTCTGATTGAAAATGGGCGACTGAACCCGCTTTTGAAGAAGGCAGGTTTGTTGCATCACCAATAACAAAAATATTGTCCTTCACCTTAGACTGTAATGTTTCTTTGTCAGTTGGGACATAATTGAGTTCATCACCAAATCCTGATCGCTCAATCATTGCATCACCCACATTAGTAGGTACTGTAACTAAGAGATCGTATACCACTTCCTGTCCCCCGTAATCGAGGATTTTATTATTTTCGGCATCTACTTTCTCAATATTGAAATCCGAAACGATTTTGATATTTTTCTCTTCAAGCAGGTAATTCAGTTCTTTTGTGGCAACAGGCTTCGTAAATGCTCCAGACATAGGAGTGACATAAGTTATTTCTACCTCTTCCCGCATCTGTTTTTTAGTGAAAAATTCATCACTTAGAAACGCAAATTCTAGTGGTGCAACAGGACACTTTATTGGCATTTCAGAGATATGAACAACTAATTTTCCACCTTTCCATGTTCTCAACTTATCCCTTAAGTTTAGGGATCCTTCAAAAGTATAAAAGTCAAAAATTGATTTATACCATTGCTCTCCTTCCATTCCTTCTATTTCTTGTGGTGCAATGTTGCATCCAGTAGCAATAATCAAGATATCGTAAGGGATTTCAGTATCGTTTTGTAACAATACTTTATCATTTTCTTTATCTACCCTATTGATCTTTTCTCTGATGAGATTGACACCTTTTGGGATAAATTCATCAACCTTCCTTTTGAGCTGACTGGGTTTATAAGTATCAAACGGTAAAAACAAAAACCCTGGCTGATAGTAATGTGTTTCCTCTTGATCAACAATTGTGATATCCCACAAATCTTTCCGTAGTGCTTTTCTTAAATGAGTGGACATCATTGTACCTGATGTTCCAGCTCCAAGTATTAATATTTGTTTCATAATTTATAGTAGCTACGTGTGATTTTGTCCATTATCTTAATTTTATGAACCATCGTAGTGGATTACATTACCTCATATTTGACACTACAAAATCACTACAATCTTCTCTTGTGCTTTTGTAAATGTCAAATTTAAGCATGTTAACCCCTTGATAAACATGATATAAATCATCGGAGAAAGTGATCATTGTTCCTTACAAATCGATATAATTAGATACCGGAATATTTAAAAATATTTAAAAAGATAAATAGCGGTAATGAGTCTAGCATGTAAAAAAAAAACGAAAATAACGAATGGGATATTGATGTTGAAAATGAGCACATTGAATCCGCTGGTTGATATGGGTTTTCGTAGCCTGAAGGTGTTTGTCGAATAGATAGCAATTATGAAGTTGTAATATAATCGATGTGCTCCTATGCTTCCTTGCCTCTTATGAAACGTGGATTCCAAACCAACAATCCTAATAAAACTGCCATAAAGGATGACCCACCAATATCGTATGTGCCCTGTGTGAGATGAACTATTGTGAAGACAAGCATGAAAACAAAAAAGAATCCTGCCACATATTTCCTGAATTTAGGCTGCCAAATAAGAATACCCGCAGCAATTTGTACTGCACCTAAAGTGCTCCAAAATGTCCATGGGATAAAATGCGCCAAAGAGCAAGGTGGTTTCAAAAATGGGAAGAATTTATCTGCTCCAATCATTAAGAAAAGAAGACTACAAATCGCAGTAATTATATTGGTTAAATTCATCATTTAGATTTTGATAGAAATAATAAGTTACTAATATAG
>CAJXUU010000274.1 GCA_913061325.1 uncultured Saprospirales bacterium
GCACAGTATAGAGAATTACAAATTCTTGGGCTGCAAGTGGTTTGCATAGCAAACAAGTAGCACAGTATAGAGAATTACAAATTCTTGGGCTGCAAGTGGTTTGCACAGCAAACACGTAGCACAGTATAGAGAATTACAAATTCTTGAGCTGCAAGTGGTTTGCATAGCAAACACGTAGCACAGTATAGAGAATTCTAAATTCTCGCGCTGAGACAAAAAATCAAAAAATAGGCAGCACCTTCTCGTTCTTCACCTCAGTCATAATAAATGAACTTTGGACCCGTCCAATGTTAGAAATTGAGGCTAACTTTTGAGTAATAAAATTTTGGTAGTCAACCATATCTTTGGAGTAGATTTTTAAAAGATAATCAAACAAGCCAGCAATATGGTAGCATTCCATAACCTCAGGCAACGACTTTATATCTGATTCGAATTGATTGATAAACTCTGTGTGATGGCTTTCTAATGTGACAGTGCAAAAAGCGACCAATTGGAATCCCATTTTCTCCTTATTTACAATTGCCGTGTATCCCTCAATAAATCCATCTCTTTCAAGTTTTTTTATTCGTTCAAAAACAGGAGTGGTCGACATGCCCAGAAAATCTGCGATTTCTTTGATGGTTTCTTTGCCGTTTTGTTGAAGTTGATGGATGATTCTTCTATCGGTCGCATCTATAGCTTTATTCATAGGAGATTATTATTCTATTGAGACATGAAATTCATAGTGGTAATAGGTAAATTTTCTTTTAGTGCGCAAATAGTAGAAATAAATTCTTTGTATTGATCACAATGTAGAATTATAATACAATAGATAGTAATTTTGGGCATAATTAAAAAATACATATTATGCCTATTCATAAGTTGTCTCCAGAAAGTTTAATGATGTCTCACGGTTATAAGCCAGAGTTATCAGAAGGTGCGATCAAGCCACCTGTTTTTCAAACATCTACATTTGTATTTAAAACAGCGGAAGAAGGCAAAGCTTTCTTTGAATTGGCATATGGATTGAGAGAGAAATCTCAAGATGAAGAGCTAGGACTTATTTATAGTAGGATCAATAATCCAAATCTTCAAATACTTGAAGAACGTCTTTGCCTTTGGGACGAAGCAGATGATTGCGCTATGTTCGAAAGTGGAATGTCTGCGATAAGTACAGTATTATTAGAGTTTTTAAAACCTGGTGATTTACTCTTATTTAGTTCTCCTACATATGGGGGGACAGATCATTTTATCCACCACTTCTTACCGAAAATAGGAGTAAATGCAATTGGTTTTACTGCGGATAATACACAAGAAGAAATTGAAGAAATAATTCGCCAATCGGGTAAAGCGGATAGATTAAGTATGATCTACATAGAAACACCAGCAAATCCAACGAATGCTGTCATTGATATCGAAATGTGTGCAAGAGTAGGAGAAAAGTTCTCTACTCCAGAGTCAAAAGTTAATTTGGCTGTCGATAATACCTACATGGGACCACTTTGGTGTCATCCATTGAAACATGGAGCTGACCTAGTAATCTATTCAGCTACAAAATATATTGGTGGACATAGTGATGTTATAGCAGGGGCTGTTCTAGGAAATGCTGAGGTGATGAAGCGGGTAAAGACATTACGGACATTCCTTGGTAATATGGCCAGCCCTAATACTTGTTGGTTACTCCTAAGAAGCCTAGAGACATTAAAAGTAAGAATGGAGGCGCAAGCTAGGAATGCTCAAGCAGTAGCTACCTTCTTGTCAAACCATGAATTAATTGAAGAAGTGAAATATCTAGGTTTGCTTGATCCTAATTCAGCTGATTATGAAGTATACAAAAAACAATATTCTTCCCCAGGAGCCATGATCTCACTTTATATAAAAGGAGGAGAGAAGGAATCATTCAGTTTCTTAAATAATCTAAGACTATTTAAGTTAGCGGTTAGCCTAGGAGGAACAGAAAGTCTTGCGCAGCATCCATGTACGATGACACACGCAGGTGTTTCTCCGGACGATAAAATCAAGCTGGGTGTCACTGATCAATTGGTAAGATTATCCATAGGTGTAGAAAATGCTGATGACCTCATCTGGGATATCAATCAAGCGCTAGAAGAAGTTGCTAATTTGAATATTAAAACGGAAGTTTTAGCTGAGATATAATTCTATTGCTTTACAAATTTGAGTACAGTATTGGTTTCACTTCCATTGATATTTATAAAATAAATACCAGGTTGAAGAGAACTTGTTTCTATGGATTCTAGGTTTTTATTATCATTTTTTCTCATGACAACCTGACCTATTTGATCAACGATTGTAAATGGGAAGTTGATTATTGTTGGGACATCATTGCTCGACAGAAATAATTGATCATTTGTGGGGTTTGGAAAAACGGCAAAATCATCATGGTGAACCAATTCCTCTGTAGCTAGAGTGAAACACGGAGTATCGTTTACTCCCAAAGTAGCTGTTCCACACCATTCTAATAGTATTTCCATTCCTTTGATTTGAGAAAAATCAATTACTATTAATTTGTATTCCTCTCCAGCTACAACGTCAATTTGTTGAAGGAAATTATTACTTCCATCCATACATCCTCCATTCTCGAATAAGTCCATTTCAGCTGGACTTAGGCCAGTAGACATAGAACATTGATTATCAAGCATTCCTCCACTTACATTTGAACCAGAGAACATACATCTTATTGCTTCTTTATTAACACAAGGATTTCCACTTTCGGCAGATTTGAATAGTATGAAATCAAGATCATAAAACTCAACTTGCATTGATAGCGTAAAGTAAAGTGATCCTGATTCTTCAATTGTCCATGTAAACCAATGAGTAAGCAAACCATCATCTTCACTAAATACTTCATCGGCATCTACGCAGGTTGGACTTATTATATCTGAAAATTGATTTTCACTCTCTATGAAAGTGAATATCACATCTTCTTTAGTTTCTAAAAGTTGAGCTCCGGTACAATCTCCAAGCTGAGCTGAAATAGTCGTAGAACAAGCAGCCAAAAGTATAATGAAGTAAAATTCTATTGGTTTCATGATGTAAGATTTTGTAAGTGTAAAATGGATTTTAATTATTGTGTTTGTAATTCATTCCATTGCTAAAATATCATTTTTTAATGAGAGGTTGGAAAACAATTTGCATTACATAGAACTTCTATGTATTCTTGTACTTAGAACTTCTATGTATGAAAAGCGTTTCAAAAGATTTAGTTGCTGCTTCCTGCATTCCACTTGTTCTTTCCATTTTGGAGGAAGGAGAAGATTATGGGTACAGCATTATCAAAAAAGTGATGGCCGCAAGTAATAATCAACTTGAATGGAAAGAAGGATCACTATATCCGGTACTATCGAAACTCGAGAAAAATGGATATGTAAATTCAGAGATAAGAACTGAAAACGGCAGAAAAAGAAAATACTACTCCATAAATAAACCAGGTAAAAGCAAACTCGCTGAGCTAAGAGAAGAGTGGCAATTAATAACGACCACAATGAACATATTATGGAATCCAAAGACTACGAATTAGTAAAAGAAGAGATCGAGTTGGTGATTTCTGAGTTGAACAGCAAAGAGGTCCTTTCTAGCCATGATAAAATAGAAATTGAGGATCATTTTTATTGTGATGTTGAAGATCTTCACGGGCAAGGATTGTCAATGAAAGAAGCTCTAATGGTCACAAGAAGTTAGAAGGAATAAGAGAGGACTTTGAAGCTGTGAGTCCAGGTAGCGATTTGCTTTACTATGGATTTATAGGTGTTTTATTTTATTCAATTTTCAAGAGTGTTCTAATTAGTATCAATATATTAACTCATTCTGTTTGGCTGAGTACGATTTTCTTTTCACCTACTTTTTTTACGAATTTCTCTTACCTAGATTTACCGTTCAGGATTCTATTTTTGACAGGCACTTTATCATTTGTATTCTATAGATATAAAAGATTGGCAAATAAAAACATGCAATAATTTTGGTACATCTCGTTAATCTATTTATTACTTGAGATATTTTATAGAGTATTCTATTATTCTATTTTACCAATATCATTAAATGAAGGATATTTATTTTATGGAAGAATGCAGAGCGCTGACATCGTTCTTAGTTTAGTTTCATTTCTTTTACTGAGTCTATTTGCTAGCTACAAACGCTACAAAATGAAACAAGATGAATATCTATATGTATAATTCTATTATCGTATAACACTATCAATCTTTTCCTTCATTTTCTCAAATGTACTATAACCAGAAGCAACTAAATGCAATTGACCATTGTGTTCAATAAGTATAGTTGGAAATGACCTCACTCCGATTTGCTGTGATTTTTGAAAGTGCTTTTGAGTTGCTGCCTTCATTTCTGGTGTATCAAATTTACTTTTGAATAACTCAAAGTCAATATCCAGTTTAGTACAAATGTCTTGATAGAAATCGACCAGTTTTGGATCTTTGTTTTCTAAATAAAATCCCTTTTGTACTTCTTTGAAGAACGTAAGCGCTTTATCTGGATCTATAGATTGTACGGTCACCACAGATCTGCAAGATGGCTCGGTATCATAATCAAATGCTTCCCAATTCAGAATATCAAACTTAAACGGCTGCCCAGATAGCATTCCTACATCTTCCCAATGGTGTTTAAGGAAGTCTTTGAATTGAGTGTTCCATTCTTCTCCACCGCCTGCTCTCAGACCTCCCATAATGATTTCTAGGCCCAATGTTTCTTTGTAGTGTTCAGTAGTTTGTGCAAGTTCTTCAGCGATACCATAGCACCATGAGCACATAGGATCACCGACATATATTAATTTTGGTTTTTGGTCTGTCATATTGATCATTGTGGTGAGGAGAATGAGTAGTTGATATTTTATCATCACGCTATTTAAGATTTTCGTACGTCGATTTAACGATACTTTAAAACGAAATTTATAACACTATATAATACAAATCTGTTTATTTAGCATCAGGATTTAAATCATTTTATTGACAATTAAACACAATTTACATGAAAGTTGGAAATATATTAATAGGAATAGGTTTACTTATACTGGGAGGTATAGCGGGGATTTGGTACACGACTTCTCAAAATCAATCATTTGTTACAGATCAATTGGCCTTGAGAACTAAATATGACGCGCCAGCAGAAACCAAACCAACTAACGCCAATAGCAATAAAAGAAAAATAGATCCCGTAACGGCAGTTATCAATACTGAAGAAGCAACAATAAAACTCTTTGAGGAAACAGCACCATCAGTTTGTTATATTAATACATCAAAAGTGACACAAAGCAGATGGAATAGAAATGTACAGGAAATACCTGCTGGTACAGGCTCTGGATTTATATGGGATAAAGATGGAAGTATTGTAACCAATTATCATGTTATCAAAGGTGCAAGTCGTGTTACCGTGACTTTATCTGATATGAGTAGTTGGGATGCAGAACTAATAGGAGTGGCGAAGAATAAAGATCTTGCAGTATTAAGGATCAAAGCACCATCAAGTGTGTTGACTCCAATCAAAGTAGGAAACTCTAGTATATTGAAAGTCGGTCAATCGGTATTTGCCATAGGCAATCCATTTGGCTTAGATCAGACCCTTACAACAGGGATCATAAGTGCACTAGGAAGAGAAATAGAATCTATCACTGGTCGCCCAATCAAAGATGTTATCCAAACAGATGCAGCAATCAATCCCGGTAATTCTGGAGGGCCATTACTAGACAGTAGCGGCAGATTAATAGGTGTGAATACTATGATATATAGTCCTTCAGGTGCAAGTGCTGGGATTGGTTTCTCTATCCCCGTTGATGAAGTAAACTGGGTAGTGAGTGATCTTGTAAAGTATGGCGAAGTCAGAAAACCAATCATAGGAATAACATTAGTTTCATCTCAGTATACTCGACAAGCTGGCATAGAAGGATCTCTCATTTTAGATATTGCAGAATCAAGTCCTGCGCAATTTGCAGGACTCAGACCAACTACAAGAAATAAAAGAGGCGAAATAGAACTAGGAGATATCATTACTGCCATCAATGATGATCAGGTTTCTACAAATAATGACCTGTTTTCAATACTTGAGAAATATAGCCCTGGAGATGTGATTACAGTTACTTATAATAGGGCAGGGAAGGAGAAAGCACTAGAACTAACTTTGGGAAGTTCAGTGGATATTTGATGGCGAATAAGAATTAAATTTACGGAGAGGATAGCCGCATCATGTTAATTGGTGTGGCTTTTTGAGTATCCATAACTGTAATGATTGTATTTAAAGCATCAAATTGTAGTTTTAATTTCTGGGTATAAAGAGTTTTCTGGGCAGAAATTTATTTTCATTTTGCTTTGACACATATAGCTCGCAACGTCTCCGCTTCTTTGGATATTCCTCCATTTTTTGAAATGTAATAATGACCAATTACTTCGGTCGGTTGGACAATGACATCATTCATTTTTTGCCACAAGTCAGACATGTACCGATCATCGTCATAGACGTAAAACATAGAATTATCCTCTAATTGAATAACGCCATTTTCTATGCTTGTGATCCAATGAGCCAAATTAGTTCCGGCATAGTAGGTAGGTTGTACTATTTGTTGTTCAGGTTCTTCTTGGACAATAGGGCCTCCTTCTGGTCCCCAATAGGGTATAACTTCGTACTTGTACCCTAAGCTTGCATTGATAATAGGTAATAGACCAAGGATCAAGGACTCTATATTAAATGATTCACTTTCTAGGAATACTAAAAAGTCTACTGTGCCACTTTCTACTATTTCAATCCTTAAGTCTGGATTAATCATACTTTCACCATAAACAACGGATAAATCAGACTCACCTAATCTGGATTTCACGATTATGAGGTCACTTTCAAGGCTATTTTCTAAAATGATAATATCTGACTCAGACCTTATTTCTGTAAATCCTATGGAAAAATCTCTATTGTTTAGATATTCCCCTATCAGAATTGAAATATTAGCATTGGCAGTGGATGTATTGATTGATACTGCTAGATCAGAAGCTTCTATTGTGGCATTTGGGCTAACCGAATACTGAGTTTTTGCAGAGAAAACAAATATTATTGATAAAAGGATAATTAAACTTATTTTCATTTTCATGTTTGGTAATTTTAGAGATGTTTTACAGTTCGAAATGTAGGATAAAGATATGATAACAACAAACAAAATAAAACGACTATTTATCCTTTAAATGTTATCCGATTTTTAGCCAAAATTCCACTTAAGTTATTCCAATTATATAAACCCTGATGGTGATGGTACAAGCACATATTCCTACATGCCAAGCGGTAATATGGAACCTATATCTAATAAGACTCTTGGAATGAATTACAGTTTTCACAACTTACCATTCCAGATGAACACTCCAAATGGTAAAATAGTAAACTACGACACATCATCTGGTATTAAATTAAAATCGGCATTCTATCCAGAAGAGCAATCTCATACTGGGCCGGTCATTACTATTTATTTTGCTAGTTAAGAATAAGAAAATAGCAAAATAAAGGCTGTATATTTCGCTGAAGGAAGGGCTGCATTTCATAAATATGAAGAATATCTCGAATGTTTCATGAAAGATCATCTCGGCAATACAAGGGTAAGATTGGAAACGTTGGTGATGATATAGAACAATTATTTGATTTGGCAGTATACTCTTTAATTTATAAAGAGAAAAGACCAATGGAAGGCATGCAGTTTCCTAGAATAGCAAGTGATTTTGGTGAACAGGGTAATTGGTTTTTTGTTCTCCAGTGCCTGCCCTGATCGCCAAGGTATGTTAATATTCCGCTGGCAAACACGAATTTTGGGTAAAAGGTGATTCTGGATCTGATAGTGTAACTTTTATGGTTTAGACTAAGATCCTATTATTAGAGGCTGTCTCTTATACACATCTCCGAGCCCACGAGACAGGCAGAAAT
>CAJXUU010000275.1 GCA_913061325.1 uncultured Saprospirales bacterium
CTACGAAAAAAGGATATCTGATAATCAACGAGATAGCTAACGTTAGTCAGAATTATAAAAAAAACCAATGACACAAGTATTAAAGGCTAGGGACAAAATTTTAATTTTAGGGTGGTATCAAATAATTGGTGGGTTAATTGGAATTGGATTGTCAATTTTATTATTAGTTAGAGTTTTAAATCAAGGTCCAAACAATGGGGGAACCATCTTCATGCTAATGTTGATTTCCATACCATTTTTGCTGTCATTATATGCGGGATATTCTTGCATTAAAAATCACTCGAATAAATTTTTAATTTCTAAAGTTAATCAAGCATTTCAAGTAGCAAGTTTTAGTATTGCTGGAACAGCATATACATATTATTCAGGAGCTCATTTTTCCATCGGAATTGATACTACTTTGAATTCAATATTTGATTTTAAGCTCGGGTTATCAGCATTTAACTTAGAATTCAATTCAGGTTCAGATAATTATGTTGTTTATGTAAATTTAATCGCGTTTTACTTACTTTTCAAAATTATGAAATACGAAGAATTAATGGATGAAGTTGCCGAAAAATATGTAGGAAACGAATCATATTTGGATGATGAATTTATAACGAATCAAAATAAAAATAAAAATGTGTAAGATTGCATATCAGATCAGCCTGCCGTTGGTCATCTGCTCCATATCACAGAACCGTCGTGAGTAATTGAAATGAACATACAGGAATCTATAATATCAGATATTTTTAAAGACATCTCTTTTTCACAAGAAGAAATAGTCAAGATTGAAAATAAATTTGAAAAACTGGTTTTAAAGAAAAAGGATGTACTCCTAAAAACAGGTAATACAGTTCGTCATCAATATTATATTAGCAGTGGTTGTTTAAGGACTTATTTTGTTGACAACTCTGGCAAAGAGCACACTGTACAGTTCGCTATCAAAGATTGGTGGATAAGCGACTACACGGCTTTTTTTACGACATCAAAAGCGGTAATGACTATCGACTGTATTCAAGATGCCTCTGTATATAAAGTATCCAAAATGGACATGGAAAGTCTATATATTGAAATCCCTCAAGTAGAGACATTCTTTAGAAAAAAAATGGAATTTGCCTTCGCTAGTTTTCAGAAGCGAATAATTGGAAACTTGTCGCAATCAACAAAAGATAAATACACTTCATTTATAAATACGTACCCAAATATTGAGCAGAGTGTAAAGAACTATCACATCGCTTCGTATTTAGGCGTTACCACAGAAACCCTGAGTAGAATTAGAAAAGAAATCTCTCAGAAATAGTTTCTTATCATACATCAATTTTTTCCAGACTTAAACTGCATAGTTTTGTTGAAACAATTCAAAAAATGTATCTATGAAGATTTTACTATTATCAATAGCAGTGATTATTGGACTTACATCTTGCAATAACACCGCTAAAAACAAACAAGAAACAGAAGAATTATCCACAACAAAAACAGAGAAAATGAAAAAAATATTATTTGTATTAACGAGTCACGATGAACTCGGAAGTACCGGAGAGAAAACAGGATTTTGGATTGAAGAATTTGCTGCCCCATACTATCTTTTAAAAGATAAAGGCGTGGAGATTACTTTGGCCTCACCAAAAGGAGGACAACCTCCAATAGATCCGAAAAGTGAGTTGCCTGACTTCGAGACAGCAGCGACTGTAAGATTCAATAAGGATAAAGAAACACAAGAAGTTTTATCTGAAACGCTCAAATTAGCATCAGTCAACCAATCCGATTACGATGCGGTATTCTACCCAGGTGGTCACGGACCTCTATGGGATTTGGCTGAGGATGAGCATTCAATTGCGCTTATTGAATCATTTATCAATAATGATAAGCCCGTAAGTGCAGTTTGTCATGCGCCTGCTATTTTCAAACACACTAAAAATGCAGATGGTACACCTCTAGTAAATGGCAAAAAGATTACTGGATTTTCAAATACGGAGGAAGAGGCTGTACAGTTAACTGATGTGGTGCCTTTTCTAGTAGAAGATATGCTAAAAGAAAAAGGTGGTATATTTTCAAAAGGCGATGATTGGACTCCATATGCTCTAGAAGATGGCTTATTGATTACTGGTCAAAATCCAGCTTCCTCCGAGCTTGTAGCTAAATTGTTATTAAAAAAAATGGGAGAATAAACTACTCACAACAATATGTATAAGCAATAGCGGTTTGGGTGGAATCTCAGGCCGTTTTTTGTTTCCTTTTAGTATCTTGCTATTTGAAAGTTTAGTGAATGTGAATCCGCTAATGCTCATACATTAACCGTTGTGAGTAATTCGTAGATACCCTAAATACTAAGAATTCCTTAGAACCAAATACATTTTTGAACAACATATGAAAATTTAATTAATTGAGAATATGAAATAAAATCTCAATGTCCAACAAATTTCAACAAATACTGCTCTATGATAAACCTCTATTCTCATTGTATGAATTATCGACAGCGACTGTAGATCCGAAAATTAAGTTGCCTGCAGAATCTTGTTTTGTATATGTTTTGAAAGGCGAAAACCAGGATTTAACTAATTCCGGTTTCGTAGCTAGAGAAGGAACTGTTATTATCTCACTGTGCGGTAAAACTGTGGGATCAACACTTTCGAAAAACACTTCTGGTTGTTTGATTTCTATTGTTGTGCATTTTGATAGAGATGTGCTAAAAAAGGTGTTCGATGGCAAAAAACCAAAATATTGGAAAGATTTGGATCAGCCATTAAAGATAGATATTGTTAAGGAGGATGCATCCGTATTAATTAGTTCTTACTTTTTGGGAATTTCAAATTTTTTCAAACACAAATCCGCTCTTAATGAAGATATTCTAGTCTTAAAATTAAAGGAAATTGTATTGTTACTACTGCAAACCAATGAACCTTCAGAGTTATACATCATTGCCAGAAGTTTGTTTTCTGATAGAGTATTTTCCTTTCAAGAAGTCATAGAAACGCACATATATGAACCCTTAAATCTGATACGTTTGGGTGCAATGACAAATAATAGTCTCGCTTCTTTTAAACGCAAGTTTCGTAAAATCTATCAGGACTCACCAGGTAGGTATATTAGAAAAAAGAAGTTAGAGGGGGCTAAAGTTCTAATCAGGTCATCTCAAAAATCTATCAGCGATATTTGCTACGAATGTGGATTTTCTAATCCTTCTAGTTTTTCAAGAATGTTTAAATCCGAATACGGTAAATCTTCTTTCGAATATAGATTGAGCCGTAATGCATATTAATTGAGCCGCTATGTAGAATTTGGATTTGGAAAGCTTTGTAATTTTGACTTATGAAAATTGCAAAAAAAAATAATGAAAGCGATCGTCTTTCACAACTACGGCGACCCTAAGGAAGTAATAGAACTTGTCTATGATAGAGAAATTCCTAAACCTAGAAAGAATGAAGTTTTAGTGAAAATAGAATGTGCATCCATCAATGCGGCAGACAGGCATATTGTCCAAGCTAATTATTTTATTATACGGATGGTTTATGGGCTATTCAGACCTTCAAAGAAAAAAAAGATTTTAGGAATGGACATTGCCGGAACTGTTCAACTTATTGGGTAAAATGTTAAGGGTTTTAATAAAGGAGATGCAGTGGTAGCTGATATTCGAAAATCCTTTGGAGGAGGGTTTTCGGAATATACAGTTGTAGATGCTAAACATCTAGTCAAGAAACCAGAAGAAGTATCTTTTGAGCAAGCAGCAACAGTGCCAATATCTGGCCAAGCAGCAATGATGGGAATGAAACTAAGCTCAATTAAACAAGGAGATAGAGTCTTGATAAATGGTGCTTCTGGTGGTGTTGGATCTTTTGGTATTCAAATAGCTAAAGCTTTAGGTGCTCATGTTACTGCAATCTGTTCAACCAAAAAAGCAAACGCCGTAAAGAGTTGGGGGAGCAGATGAGGTGGTAGACTATAAAAAAAAGTGGATCAATCAAAGCACTAAAAGGGAGTGATTTTGATGCTGTTTTTGATACGGCATCTTTCGGATGTCCAGGTAGATACAAGACAATGTTAAAAAAAGATGGTAAATACGTTCTAGTTGGAGGTGATTTTTACAATATGCTTAAACTTAGACTTTTTGGGCGCTTCATACGGAACAGTCAGCATTTTATGGCTTTAACTCAAGAAGTTAAGGTTACAACAAATATTGAAACAGTTCTTGAAATGATTGCTGAGAAAAAAATAAGGCCAGTTATACAAAAAGTTATTTCATTAAATGAGGTACCAGATACTATTCATAGTTTGGAGGATCGAATAGTTGTAGGCAAAATCGTAGTTGACATTTCGAAGAAATGACCTTGAATCGATAGCCCACCTTAAACTACCAAAGACAGGGGTAGGGTGTCACTGTGTTCTCCAAAATCAAAATAGTTAATAATGCCACAAGTTGTTCTATTTAATATTGAGTCATAGCTGGCTTTAGGTATAAATGCATTTAGATCAATCAAATTAATTGTTGGAAGCATTATAGTATCTTTCTTTGTCAGAATTGGCAGTCAGGATAGTTTTAGACTGCGACAAAACAATTCAGGAAATAAAAGATAGGTTAGTGGCTACTCACAACAATAGATCCTTTGAAAAGTAGAAATTATAACACTATTTAGTTTTATATTATTTCATTTTCGGTGTTATTTATCGGTACGGCATCCTATGTGTGATACACTTATAATAAAGTGTCCACGAGCTTCTATGTAGATCGATAAATTAAGTAAAGCAACATGCTAAGACATGTGAATTAACACCTCTAATATTGTGTTGGCTTTACTTTCGTTATGCTTTTGTTGCACCAATATTAATATATTACTCCACTGGAGCATGGTATTTCAGTTTTAATAACAGCCATTATTTTAGATAATAGCTTTCTGCCAACTTTAAATATTACGGCCTTACCATTTTTACCTGCATGGCTTTTATAATAGTTCTGCATTACAGGATCAGTTCTAATAGCAATCCAAGAAGCTTCAATAATCATATTTCTTACATGTTTGTTTGCTCTGGGAGTAGACCCACCAGTATAGATCCCTTCACCACCCTGATGCATACTTGGTATGAATCCTACTTAAGAGGCGAATTTCTTAAACGAAGTAAATCGCCTTATATCACCAATCTCCGCTAGAATATAGCTAGCGGTTAAACCAGCGATACCAGGGATCGAACTTAAGAGGTTGTAATCTGTTTTATGATTTTGTTTGCAGTAAAGTCTAATTTGATTTGAGAGGCTTTTTAGTTCAAGATCAATAAATCGATAGTGACTTAGCATACTTTTTAGTGTTTGATTGCTATTAGAATAGCCAAGATCTAGAGCATCAAGCCAACTTAAAAACTTAAGAGGCCATTTAGGAGAATCCATACCATCAGGTATATCAATCTGTAAATAAAGCAATAATGGTTTTATCCTAGTCTTGATTCTTCTGTAATCTCTTACCAGTGCAGTTCTTTGACTTGTAAGGCTTCTAATGCTCTCTCTTTGGAGACCAGGAATCGTTATTTTTTTAAGATTCCCAACTCTCAATTGCCTTGCAATATTCTTGGCATCAATCTTATCAGTCTTCATGAATTTATTTTTAGATGGCCTAGAATCGCAGGATGGTTCGTTAATAGCAGTTGGTGATATGTATTATGATACGGAAGATCTATTAATCATTAAAACAGATAAAGATGGATATATAGAACCAGAATGCTATAGTCTTATTGATATACATCCTTATATTACAAGTACAAATGAGACTTTAAATCAGGAGAGAATTGAAATTTAGCCAAATCCTGTTTCTAGTACACTTCATATAAATTCAGTATACAAAATTGATGAAATAAATATTTATACTATTTCATCTGATCTAATTAAAACTTATTATCAACCTGATAATCGAATTGATGTTTCACAACTAGTAGTTGGCATCTATTTTCTAAAAATTATTATTAATGGAAGGTTGTATACACTTAACTTTGTCAAGTTTTAATCTTCTATCATGTGAGGAGAAAAACTTCGTAGTCCATGACTCCAGTTATTAAGAGAATCAAAGCTAGCGGTCAGTAAATATGATTTATATCCCAAGCCTAGTTTTAATATGTTGTTTTAAATCTGAAAATTGATTAGGCATATAAGTAGTGATTTTATATCCTTCTTCAATATGCAGAATCTCATCGCAAACTTCGTCGAGCATTGATAATATGTGAGAGGAGAGGAGTGTAAGGTGCCCTTCTTTTTTCTCTTTTAAGAATGAACACAATAGCTCATTGGACTCAAGATCTACACCGTTGAAAGGTTCATCATAAATGGCAATCGGCCTATTTTGTATGTAGTTACCTATAAATGCAAGTTTCTTTTTCATGCCTGTTGAGTAGGTATCCACAATCTGACTTAAGTTAAGATTCAAAGATTTAGACATTTGGATGGCTTGTTCTAACTTTTCTGGAGCTGTGATTATTATCGATAGATATTCTCGACCATTCATATATGGGTAGAAAAATGGATCTGTAGGTAAAAAGGAAATTTCTTTCCGAGAAAGTGGTTTATCCATCCATGTCATTTTACCAGATCTAGATTTATATTGTCCAGCCAATACCCGAAATAGGGTAGTCTTCCCAACACCATTGGCGCCTACAATTCCATATGTCTTCTCCGAAGAGAAGTCAAGGTTCACATCTTCGAAGATGATTTTACTCCCAAAGTTGTATTTTATAGATTCTATCTTGAACATATTCGTTTCATTTGAGATTCGGCTTTATTGTACTTGATTATTGTGTAGCCAATTGTTACAATAATAAATCCAGGGATAAACATGAAAAAAGCAATTATAGTCATGGGCATGGTAGAACTGACTTTGTGGGTTAAGCCATAATATTCTGAGTATTTATTGGCTATGGCTAGTGATATAGCAGTGAGTATTACACTTATCCCGTATATGAATACCAAAAAGGAAAGGTCGCTTCTTAAATATGTCAACAAACTACTTACAATCAATACTGGAAGTGCGACCTTAAAGTATCCCATGATTTTGTGGAAGACAAGTCTTGGTCTCCAATTTATCATTTCCATAGGTTCCTGTGCTGCAAACATCTCCATGATAAAACTCATCAAAAGTACGATGCCTAATATCCACAAACTAATATGAACGACTCCTAATAATAGAAGAGAAATAATGACCATGAAGGAGATTTTCTGTTTTTCAACAAAGAACTTTAGTTCAAAATATTCTAAAGGGATAAACTTGAGTGATTTTTTGTACCCTTGATTTTGTGGTTTTTGTAAGTGTGAACTTATCCCACCAAAAAGAAAAGTGATAAGAATCAACCCGAGAGCAATGAGATATTGCCCGTTAAAAACTTTATAGACGATAAGTGGACTGATTAGAAGGAGGTACTCTAAGCTTATGTATAACGCATTCGAAAGACTATTGCCAAAAATTTGACTGATAAAGTGTTTGTCATTTCTCTTCCAATCTATCACTAAAATCACCAAACCCACACCTAAAAAAGAATACATTTGATTTACTTCCATAAGGGATTCTATACCACCTAAAATCGAGCCAGTCAATACAAATAGCGCAAGTATAATAATCCCGATCCCAGTGTGTTTGGTAAATCGACCAATTTGGATGAATCTAAGAGTTAGCAGTGATTTTAATTGATGCATAAGGTGGAAGGTACAATCAGTAAATAGAAAATTGAACTCAATTAGCTGAAGGATGGAGATTAATTGACAAACTGAGATAGTTACACGATTGGTCGCGAGTTGTGATTTGATTTTGTTTGTTGGAAATTCTTAACTATCTTTATTGTGTGAAAAATACACAAAACATACGAGCTGTCTCTTATACACATCTGACGCTGCCGACGAAGAGGATAGT
>CAJXUU010000276.1 GCA_913061325.1 uncultured Saprospirales bacterium
CGAGATTTCTGCCTGTCTCGTGGGCTCGGAGATGTGTATAAGAGACAGTGGTACCTCTGATACTTATTTTGTGCAATTTACAGATAAGACATGCGGTGATCTGGTACTTTCTTATGATGTGAGATTATTTGTATTTGATCTCCTATTCGCTGAACCATTTATGATCTGTCCTGGTGATACATTGCGACCATATACAGTTTTTAATCTAGGGGAAGGGCCTCTTACATGGTCTTGGGCCGATGATATTCATATTGTTGCAGGTGGAGATACAAATATGCCTGATGTTGGTGTTGGAATGGATGAAACAGAAGATTTCGATCTTATTTTTACAGCTACCAGTCCTACTGGATGTACGATGACTGATACTGTTTCTTTCGAATTAATGGATAATCCTGTTGTTGATTTTAATTTTGAGTTGACAGAATGTGGTCAATTTACAGTTTGCTTTTCTATAGACAGTAGCTATGTAGGATTCCCTTCTTGGGATTTTGGTGATCCTTTAGTAACAGATGATATTAGTTTGGATGCTGCACCATGTTATACATATGCAAATGCAGGTGTATATGATGTTATATTATCAAACTTAACTTCAACTTGTCCATTTGAGACAATTATAAAGACGGTTACGATCAATGATGAAATCACTTTGGATCCAATAGATGATCAAGTGATATGTTTAGGAGATAATGTAAGTTTTACAGCGACCTCTCCTGATAATAATATCTCTTTTGTTTGGTGTGATATCAATGGTGATACATTACAGTTAGGAGCTGATATTGAATTGCCAGTAAATGAAGAATTTGATATAATCATAAAAGCAGAAGATCCTAATGGTTGTTTTAATATGGATACCGTTAATGTGAAACCATTTGTGTTTGATATTGTCGATGATGTACCAGAAGTATTTTGTTTGGATGAAGAAACCAATATTGAAGTTATAGTGAATGGTGGACAAGATGGATTTACATTCGAATGGGGCCCAGATGACTGTGTGTTAAGTGGTGGCAATACTGGAAGTCCCGTTTTAGTAGCTGCGGATGGCAAGACTTATTCTGTTACTATCACTAATACTGAGCTTGGATGTGTAATTATTGAAACATATGAAATCTCAATTGCGAGTTTCACTATTGAACTAGATGCTGAAGATCAAAATGGATTGAATACGGATATCATAAATCAAGGAGATGAAGTAACTATTTTTGTAATTGATCCAGAAGATACTTATACTTATGAATGGAGTGATGGCTCAACTGATGAAGAATTAGTTGTTAGCCCAGAAGAAACTACTACTTACTCAGTGACTGTTACGGATGATATGGGATGTACTGCTACCGATGAAATAACGATCACAGTACGACTTCCAGAATGTGATGAAACAGATGTTTTCTTACCTTCTGCATTCACACCTAATGGTGATGGAACGAACGATATATTGTTTCTTAGAAGTAACTTTATTGAATCAATGGAGCTTGTCATATTTGATAGATGGGGAGAAGAAGTGTTTGCATCTAGAGAACAATTGCTTGGTTGGGATGGTACTTATAAAGGTGAAAAACTATCTCCTGATGTTTATGCTTATACTTTAAGAGTAACATGTATAAATCAAATTGATTACGCAATAAGAGGAAATGTAAGTTTACTTAAGTAGTAAATGAATTAATAATACAAATGCCACCTTTCAGATGACTCTGGATGGTGGTTTTTTCTTTATAGGCTGAAAGGGGAGAAATTTTAATTTTCACAATTCAAGAAATTCGTTATCATTTTTCTTTTTAGATTTGAGTCATTATGGACATGGATTTTCAATTACTATTTTATTTTGGAATGTGGCAACAAGTGACTTGCTTATTTGCATTTGTTGGATTGATGTCTATCTGGTATCATATTGGAAGGAAAAATGGAGATTATGGGCAAGTATGGTTGGCACTATCTATACTTTGTTGGAGTATTTCAGGCTTTGTAGATTCCAATGCTTTTTATGAAAGTCAATTGATACAACTTAATGGATGGAAATCGATTTTATCCTTATGTAATAGTCTATTTATTCTTCTAGCACTTCCTTAGTTTAAGTATCTGCCAAGAATTCTCGAGCAAGTAATTAAATCTGAATTTTGGCCGATTATTGTTGGCTTACCATTTCTATTTTCTCTTTTGCCAACTATCAGCAAGTTTTATGCTAACAGTTCTATCTCTTTGATCAGCGAGTTAGATGTTTATTACTCTATTCTTACACTCCTTGTATTAGGAATAGTTCTATGGGAATCGTTTATAAAAAGAAGACTTGTATTGTTAGCTATCTTATCTGCTATTTGTATTCTTATCACTTTCGCAGCGCAAGTATTCAAACTTACTGACGATGGAAATACTCAAATCTTATTCTCAGCGATATTTAAAACGGCCCTTATAATGATATTTTTTGCGCTTGCTTTAAGTTGGGTAAAAGATCTGACAGAACGTATTCAAATCAAAAGTGGTAATGTTTTTCTAAAACTATCAAAGATTAAGAGTGGAAGATTATTTAATAATATACTTGCAATAAGTGGACTGACTGGTGATGAAAAGAAAGAAGTCAGCTTGACCAATAAAAACTTTGAATTACTGAAATTATTTATTGATCGGAAAATGGGACCCAGTGAAGGATGGTTAGAAATCAAGCCAAAATCAAATAACAGAACTGGAAATGTTTATGATATCAATAATCATAATGAAATCAAAAGATTAATACATTCGATACTTGATGGCGTGTATGGAAAAAATATGTGGTCTAATACCAATTGAGTTCATAATCGCCGCATATATTTAGCTGTATTCGATGATGTCCATCGTTAAAAATACTCGCTGTAGCTAATGCTACATCTGTGTTTTTTGCCTCGATTCTCCTCGAATAATTACTAAATCTTATACGGCATTATCAAATTCAAATGGTGTAAATCAGAACATGAAATTCCACTTAAAGAGGCTTTGTTGGAAATGTCAAGTGTGAAAGAAAGAATGATACGATTGGCTATTCCTAAAGAAAATTTGGACGCTTAGTAGTACAATAAATTATTGATTGAAAAAATAAAGGAGTTATCTCCTAATGAAATAACTCCTCCTTTGTAATTGTTTTTTACTGTTTTAACAATCTATAGAAAATTTTGCTGCATCCCAACAATGCCATTCGCTATCATTAAAATGTTTAGGATCTTTTACTCTCCCGTTATCCTCAACCTCATTTGCTTGAATCTCTAAGAGATTATTATCTAAGAAAACGTCGTATGCTCGATCGTAATCACTTCCATTCGCAGTTCTCCATTCTATATAATCTCCATTTCCAGCGTTGCCAACCAGTATATTACTAAACCTTATAGAAATATCATTAGAATCTGCATCCTTGTCAAATGATAATTCAAGATATGGCTTTGGATCAGCTGAAACAGTGTTAATTTTAAAACTCCCTGAACTATGATCTGTAGACACTGCGCCTTCATACCACACAAAACCATTATGAATTCCAGCCTCAGTTACTGTCATTGTCCATGCGACTTCCTTGTTGCCACTTATGTATTGTCCTGTCAATGATACATCATAATCTTTTCCTCCGTTATCCATTGGTGCTTGGTATGAGTATTTCCACTCCCAAGTTAGATCGCCTAAATATTCTGCTTTAGAATTAAAAGAATTTCTGAATGCATTTATTGGGATAGCTGTTTGAGTGAAAATAATTGTATTCCAAACTAACACATTGACCCCTGCATGTATCCAATTGGCTTTGTCATTTCTAGTTGATGATTCTTCCTTATCGGCTACAAAACCAAAAGTTTGAGTAGGTATTGTAAGAAGTGTTGCACTTGGGATATTAGGTGCACTTAGATTGTCTGGATTATCGAGACTTCCTTCTTTTTCGCAAGATTGAAGAACAAACAATAGCCCCACAATAAAAAATAAATTAATTAACCTTTTTGATTATATAAGTTTTATGTTCATTTAAAAAATACATTCTGTAATCGCTTAGGGATGTAACTTTATTATTGTTTCATTCCTTACGTACATAAGACTTGTAACATTAATTTCACCCTACCATCTTTGTAAAATGTTTGAAATGTTATTCAAAGTTTAAGATATCTTTCACAATTTCTATAATGTTATTATTTTTCGCTATCGATTGACATTCAATTCTATACGTTGATTTGTCAGTAGTGACATTTCAGACATTTTGAAGATGTTTCTGATTTTGACCATTATTAATACTTGATGATTCTCATTTTGGTGACTTGAAATTATTTATTCAACTATCCAATACTTATTTATGACATCTGTATCAACTAAAAATCTAGTACTCATATTAATCGCGTTGTTTGTTTTCCAATTTGGCTGTTTCGCACAAGGACTAGATGACAAATTAAATGAAGCTTTTATGCCGATCGCGAATTGGTGGGATGCATTGGTTTTTACAGAAGTCGGGATTGGTGATTATTCAGTTCCACTTGTGTTAATCATATTGATGGGAGGCGCTACATTCTGTTCGTTCTATTTCAAATTTGTGAATATTAGAGAATTTTGGACTGCGATTAAAGTTGTCAGAGGGAAGTATGATCTTCTGGAATCCATAGCTACGAATGAGCACTTGAATGTTAATCTATCTGGTGAAGATATTGTAGGGACAATCAAAGATGAGAGTCATCATGGTGAAGTCAATCATTTTCAAGCATTGGCAACAGCCGTTTCAGGAACTGTAGGGTTAGGCAATATAGCAATGGTTGCTGTTGCTATTGGCATTGGTGGACCTGGAGCAACGTTTTGGATGATTGTTGCTGGATTATTAGGTATGTCTACCAAGTTTGTAGAATGTACGTTAGGAGTTAAGTATCGTGATATAGATGCTGAAGGTAATGTTTATGGAGGGCCGATGTATTATATTTCGAAAGGGTTCAAGGAAATGGGTTTTGTGAAATTCGAAAAGATTGTCAGTGTAATATTAGCAGTCTTCTGTGTTGGTGCATCTTTTGGAGGTGGCAATGCTTTCTAGTCCAATCAAGCTGCTGCTCAGATTATTACTCGATTTGGAATAGAGAGTTCGTCCGCAGGTACGATTATTGGTTGTGTTTTTGCAGCGTTAGTTGGAATCGTCATCATTGGAGGAATTAAACGTATAGCACAAGTAACCGAGAAGGTTGTTCCTTTTATGGCAGCCTTTTATGTGTTATCTACTTTGATCATCTTAGGTATGAACTTCAGTCTTATTGATGATGCAATTAGTTAGATTATATCTGAAGCATTTTCACCAAGAGCTACTATAGTGGGTGGAATTGTTGGTGCTATGATCCAAGGTTTTCGTCGAGCTGCATTCTCCAATGAAGCAGGTGCCGGATCCACTGCTATTGCTCACGCTGCGGTTAATACAAAATATGCAGCATCTAAAGGATTAGTTGCACTCTTAGAACCGTTTATTGATACCGTTGTAATCTGTACGATGACGGCTTTGGTAATTGTGATATTCAATATGTCCGGGGCATTCGAATATGGAGATAGTTTGAACAACGAAGTACTCATGATAGCAACTGGAGAAAGAGTAGGAGGAGCTAATCTAACTTCTATGGCATTTGATAGCTCTATCCCTGAATTTTCCTATTTGTTGACTATTGCAGTTGTGATGTTCGTTTTTTCTACAGCTATATCTTGGTCTTACTATGGGTTACAGTCTTGGAAATATTTGTTTGGGAAAAGCATTGCAATGGATCTAACATATAAGTTGATATTTTTGATATTTACAGTCTTGGGAGCAGCTGTTACTTTAGACGCTGTGATCAAGTTTTTAGATGCCATGATTTTGGCATTGGTGTTTCCTAATATGTTAGGTTTATTGTTCTTGTTCAAGAAAGTTGGAGAAGAGTATTCTAAATACAAGGCAGTAATTAAATCAGAAATATAAGATATAAGCTATTTTCTTAGCATATTAAAATGATATAAACGTTATTTGATTATCAATTATAAACTATGAAATATTTACTATTCTTTACTTCTATTATATTTTCAACTGTCGCTTTCTCTCAAAAAGATATGTCTATTGACATCGTTGGTAGTTTTGATTACACCAACACTACGAATAGTAATCAAACCATTACAAATGCTAATGGTAGTTCCCTTTCAAATACAGGGTGGAAGGGGATCTTTACGTATAGAGCCGGAGCAAATTTTAATTTTAGAATCTTTGAGAAAGTTATGTTCAAAACTGGCTTTAGGTATGCTAATCTTGGTGACAATTTTTTTATAGATGACCTTAGATGGCCAAGTGAAATTGGACCTAATGGATTCCAACCTGACCCATCTCTTCCAAGGTATATTAATTCAGTAACTAAGCATAGATTTATTGAAGTTCCTCTTATTTTTCGTTATGAGATTAATAATAAGAAGGTTGCGCCGTATTTTGAAGTAGGACTAGCGCCACATATTTATATTAATACAAAAAGTTTATATGAGACTAATCTAGAATCAAGTTCAGCAACTTCTGATTTCTCTGAATTAATTTCTGATTTTAATAAGTTACAAATTGCTGCAGTCCTTGGTTTTGGAGTGAATTATAAAATTGGAGAAAGAAGCCAACTATTTACTCAACCAACTTTTAGGTATAACCTCCATAGAATATCTGATAATCCTAATGATGACAGACTAATTTCAATAGGTATAGAGTTTGGGTATAGGATGTTATTCGGTTCCTATTTTAATAAATTAAAAGAATAGCATAAACGCAGATCATGAAATATTTATCACTACTAATATTTTCATTATTTGAATCAACTGTTTCTTGTCAAAATGATATGTCGATTGATATTATTGGCAATTTCGATTATACTTGTAGAAGTATGCCTTTATTCTATTGAGGTTTTGATTGCCACATAATATTCATAATCTTCCACCTTCCATCGACCTTACTTAAATGCATGAAATCGATTCCCCACTCAGCGGTTAATTTCGCTGAAGCAGTCTTGTCGTGAACTTCATATATTTCGATCTTTTTTGGGCTGTCTGTATTAGCATTATCCCCTTTTTTGTTCCATTTAGCAGACAAGTCATACAATTGTTGATACGTCATCGGGATGTTGTTGTATTCCTTCCCGTTGTATTCATAATAGCCGATTTTAGTCAAAGATGTATCTACACTTCTTGCTATTCTTTCAGGTGATGCCTCGTGCAATGCAAGGACATAATCTTCTATTGCATCATGAACCATATCATGATCTGTTATTCCTGAGTCCTTAGCAAAGCTGGCAGTACTGAAATAAAACAAACAAGCTGTCATAAATAGAAAGTGAGAAAATTTTTTCATATTAAAAATTAATTTTAGTTAATTCAAAGAATGAAGTATTATGTATAATTACTTCTTGATGAAAACTAAAGCTACGAATTCTCTTCAACAAAATTTGGCTAATCTAAGAATCCCTTATCGTATATATTTTATGCGTTTGGTATGGAATTCGGGATAAGGAGAGTGATTGATTTAGGAGAGCCGAAAAAGAAGAAATAGTCTTTGTTAGTGGTTCAGGTAGTATTATATCAAGTGTAAACCAAGATTATGAAATATTTATACCTACTTATATTTTTCCTTTATATATCAAGACTGTCTAGCCAGAAAGATATGTCAATTGACATTATTGGGAGTTTTGATTAGGCTGGAATTTCAAAATATAATTTCTCACCCACTTTTTGTTTGAACAATGTAGCTTCTATGTCATCCGAAGTTACTGGTATTTATACAAATAGGAAAGGAGTTAATTTTAATTTTATTTTATCAAAATATAATGTTTAAAACTGGAATAAGGTTAGTTAAGTTGGGAAATAAA
>CAJXUU010000277.1 GCA_913061325.1 uncultured Saprospirales bacterium
ACACTATCCTCTTCGTCGGCAGCGTCAGATGTGTATAAGAGACAGGGTTAATACAGCAATGATGTTTTCCTTTTTGGCTTCATCAGCCAAGCTTTCTAAATCCATGTATAATAAATATTTATGCCACTAATGTAAGGTAAATAATCAAAATGTATAGCCCACATTTACATTTGGAAGTATAGGAAATAGACTCGTTTTTCTTGCTTCTGCCTTTCCGAGGATTGTATTATCGTAGATATAAATAAAGTAAGGATTTTTTCTATTGTAAACATTATACATACCTAATTGGAGTGTAAACTCACCTCGCTTCCCATAGTTTTTAGAATAATTGAATTGTATATCTAAATGATGAAAGGGTTCTTGTTGATAATTATTTCTATCACCACTAGTACGTAATATTCCAAAAGGAGATCTAAACTCTTCGATAGAAAGCGAAAATGAATTACCAGACCCATAAGCCCAGTTTCCAGATATAGAACAAAAGTCATTGATGATATATTTCATTCCCAAATTAATATCATTCCTCCTATCATATTTATAAGGAAACGGTTTACCCAAGTCAATAGATTCAAACTTTCTGGTTGTTTTGGCAAGAGTATATGAAATCCAACCTCTCCAAGTTCCAACATTTTTTTGTAATTGAAATTCTAGACCTTTACTAGTACTCTCGCCTATTTCTACCCTCTTCTGCCAGTCACCATCTTCTTGTAACGGTAATTGCGCTTGGTTTGTTCCACCTACAAAAATCAAATCTACGGAAGACCTATATTCAAGAAGGTTATCCATTTGTTTGTAATACCCACTTAATGTTAAGTTTATCGATTCTGTTAATTTCCTAGAATAAGAAAGACTTAATTGATCCGCTGATTCTGGTTTAATTTCATCAGTACTCGGGACCCATAAATTGGATGGTAAGCCTATGCCTGGATTAACCAAAAGGTGCACATATTGATTCATTTTAGTGTAGGACAAAGTTAATCGATCACGTTTTCTAGGTTTAAAAATGGCACTTAACCTTGGTTGCGTATTACTATATTGTGTACTTCCTACATTGAATCTAGCGAAATGGAGTCCTCCATAAAATTGCCAATTATCATGTGGACTATAAGTATCCTCAATATATGCAGATAATTCGTCCGCTTTTATGATTTCACCACTATCCTCAACAGTAGAAACTACTCCTTCTCTTATTATCTGGCTGCTACTGACAGCAGGATTGTAATTATGGTAAATCCATCCAGCACCAAATTTGAGAACATGTATATCAGAAAGATAATAATCAAAATTTATGTTAGCTAAATAATCTTCAATTTGTGAAAACGAAACAACTTCTAGTTCAGCTGCAGAACTCAAATCGTTTATGACATCATCAAAAGTGTAGGTTCCTCTTGAAGAGTATTTATAATCAATCCCACCTAGATTCATAGATAATTGCAACTTATCATTCACAACATTTGAAAAATTAAAATTCCAAACCTTTGAGCCCCATTTCAAATTCACATCACTAGTTGTTCTAAAATTATCGCCATTCAGTTTCATATTAGTAACATCCCTATATAAACCTAAGTTGTCTCCACCATTGTAATAGCTAAAGGATAGTTTTCGAGAAGGTGTAAAATGATGAGTCATTTTGGCTACAACATCATCATAAGCTAGATCAATATCGTAATTGATTAGATCACCTAGCACATCATCTAAATAAGTATTCAAATATGAGATACGGCCAGATAAATTAAAGGTCGTTTTATTGTTAAAAATAGGTCCTTCAAGGTGAGCCTTTATACTCGGCAACGAAGCGGTAACAGCCCCATGTATGCCAGACTTATTTCCATCTTTTAATTGGACATTAAGCACAGAACTTAGCCGTCCACCATATCGAGCAGGGTATCCATTTTTTATAAAATCAACATTCCTAATACTCTCTTCAATAAACATACTGGAGAATCCGGCTGCATGACTTACTTCATACATTGGCACCCCTTCGAATAATATTAAATTTTGATCATTGCTTCCTCCTCTTACAAATAATCCAGACTGACCTTCATTTCCAGAATGTACACCTGCGGTTACCTTAACAGCTTTAAGCAGATCATTCCCACCAGCCGTAGATTGAAAACCTTCCGTTAATGACAGGTCAATTTTCTCTCCTCCAGAACCCTTTATAAAATTATCCGAAATGGATTCTGTTATCACAATTTGTGTTAGTTCATTATCAAAGTCAAGAAAAACATCTACCTTATTATCTTCGAATTCCTGTAAAATTATTGCCTGATATCCAAGATAACTGAATTTCACTACACTCGAATCTTTAGGTATGGACAAACTAAAAAAGCCTGATTCACTGCTAAATGTAGATGAATATGAGTTAACTTCTTGAATAGTAGCACCTACTATTGCTTCTCCACTTTCTTTATCTCTGACAAATCCTCTTATCGTTAATACTGGTCCAACCTCTTCCTCCAAAAATGTAATCAATACTTTATTTGTCTGTGGAGTAAGTTTAAGTTTTTTTTTATAAAAAAGGGCACGGACTAACCTTTCCAAAGTAATTAATTCTTTGGGGAGTTTAATGAGTTCTTTGAGATCAACTCTTGAGCTATTAAATGAAAGTGAAATATTTTCTTGGACAAGTAAATTGTCAACATGTCCGAGAAGGGTATTCTCATTATAAGTCAACATGACTTTACGTGACAATATATTGTCTTGAGCTGAAGAAGTAGCTATAAAAAGACAAAACGTAAACAGTAGCCATATATGTCTATGGACTACATTCATATCAACAATCAGAAGCAGAGACTACATAAATGTCATCTCTAAGTTCATATTTTAAGCCATGCGTTGTGCTAAACTCATTTAAAATTTGTTCCAAAGAAGAATTATCAAAAGTTGTTTTCACATTACAATTCTTAAAAAGTTTTGGATTGTTCAATTCTACAGATTTTCCAAAATGTCTTGACAATGCCTCTACTACCTCACTCATCGTGTTATTATTGAACATCAATCTCTTATTTTTCCAACTGTTGTAATTTCCATCTTTCATTTGAAATTTCTCAACATTATTATCAACAACTTGGATGAATTCTCCAGCAACTAGAGTATATGTATCACCTTTAAACTTATAAGCTACACTTCCTTCTTCAACAAATATCTCTGTATGATTATCATCAGCAACAACAGTAAATTCTGTACCTAAGACTGTAATTTCCCCAACTGGCATGTTTATTTTGAATTGTTGGCTTTCATCTTTTGCTACATCAAAGTATGCCCGACCTTTCATACTTACCGTACGTTCATCTTTCGAGCGCATCTTTGAGCCTAGATCCAACACCACTGAAGTTCCATCCGCTAGATCTACATCTAAGGACTTATCAACTGAGGCATAATCTTGACCTTCGAATTCAAGGTTCGAATTTTGATTATTAAAAACAAATAATGTCCCTAAAACTATAACTGCAACTGCAGCCACTCTTGCAATGTTTCTTAAATTTAGAATGCTTGTTTCCTTTTCTATATTCGTGTCTATTGATTTTATTAATGTATCAGGATTCGGATTCTCTTTTTCAGAGTTATTTTGTAAAAGTGTATTTTCAAATGCTGACCACCCTTCTTCCTCATTAAAGTCTTGATAGTCTTTAAGTGTATCCGAAAGCGACGAAATCTTTCTGATATCCTCCAAAGCATTGATGTTCTCTTCTGCTTCTTTTTTCCATGATTCCAAAGCCGACTTTTCGTCGCCAATAGAGCCATCCCCCATCATCTTACCTATTATTTGATCTATATTCATTTTCAATTCTTCTTCTTAGTATTTATCCTGTTTCATCATATTTCGGACATCCTTCCTTCCATCAGCTCTCGCAATTTGCGATACGCTTTTCCTATTTGATTTTCCACAGTTTTAACAGAAATATCTAAGTCTATAGCTATTTCGTTGTAAGTTAATCCATTGACTTTATTCATCACAAAGATCTCCTGACATTTAGGTGGTAATTGTCGTATCGACTTATATAGGAATTCTTTTAACATGAATTTTCTTGCTTGTTCATCTATTTCACTGCCATCTACATACAGCGCTTGATAATCTGCAGTGGATACTTTTTGATCAATTTTTTGCTTTCTAAGCATTTCTAGTGATCTATTTTTCACAGCTTGGAACAAATAGCTTTTCTCGTTAGATTCTATCGATAGATTATCTCTTTTGTCCCAAAGCTTAGTGAATACATCTTGTACCACGTCTTGTGCCATTTTGTGATCATTCACAATAGTGGAGGCAAAGTTGCAGAGCGGGTTGTAATACTTCTTAAACACTTCTTTAAATCTATTTTTATCTAGTTTTTCCAATCAATAGTGGGCGTATCGGTTATTTAGTAATGTTTTGTGATGCTAATTTATTATATATAATCTTACTGAAGAACAATCTCTTGCATTTTATTATCACTTATTTATCAAAGAAGACAATCCACTCCAACTAAAGAACAAATAGTGTACATATGTCGTCGATACGTGTTACAAAAAGCTTTTAAGGAAATTAAACAATTCTATCAAGAATAATTATAGCATTAAAAAAGCCCATCAATAGTGTTGATAGGCTTTAGTATCTTCTATATAAATCAGGTCTTCCTGCTTATACCACTGATACATTGACAGCGTTAAGACCTTTTTTTCCTTCTTCTACTTCATAGCTTACTTTGTCACCTTCAGTTATGTCAGCATTTAGACCACTTACGTGTACAAAGATATCTTTACTTCCATCTTCAGGGCTAATAAATCCAAAACCCTTTGCGTCGTTAAAAAATTTTACTGTTCCGTTATTCATGTTGTATTGTATTAGATAATTAAGTCGTAAATATAATACTATTTTTGGGAAGTTTAAATTATTTCAATTTCTAGGATAGAAGATGAAGAATTTTACTAAAAAAATCCTTCCAAATATGGTCTTACTTCCTATCCATCCACCTTCCTCGTGTAAAATCAGGCATCGCAACAGATGAACTCCCTGCTGCAATCGACTCCTCAGACAAAGGAGTAATACTTAACCAAGCTGCAGCATCATACACATCAATTGGGGGGTTCTTATTCTCTTTGGCGTGATTTACAAATTCATCGATCAAGAACCAATCCATTCCTCCATGACCAGCACCTACTGCCTTTTGTTCATTTTCTTTCCAGTAAGGGTGATCATATTTTTTGAGCCAGTCATCTGCAGAAGTCCATTTATGTGCTTCTGTCTTTCCTTCTATCATAAGAGATTTATTGACGTCCATCCAGATACCTTTTGTTCCTTGCACACGGAATCCAATTGAATATGGTCTTGGCAAATTTGTATCATGATACAAAGTTATTGATTCTCCATTTGCACACTTTATCATGGTAGTCACTACATCTCCTAACTTAAATTTCACTTTAGCATTCTTATGGTTTTCTCCACCTTTTGGATGGTTAACTACATAATCGTGAAGCCCAACAGCTTGAGATGACATAGATGTAAGATATAAGAATCTGTTTCCTCTATTGATGTTGATCATTTGAGCTACTGGTCCAAGGCCATGCGTAGGATATAGATCACCATTCCTCATTACAGAATGTTGGGTTCTCCATTTTGCCTCATGGAATGCATTCTCCCCAAACTCTACACCTCCTCCGTATGCCTTTGTGCCGTCATTGAATTTCACAGCTCTAAGATCATGTTGATATCCTCCTTCTAGGTGGACTAAATCACCAAACATATCTTGACTGACCATATTCATTATTGCCATGACATCTCTTCGATAGCATACATTTTCTAAGAAGAACAAGTGTGTTCCTGTTTCTTCCTGTGTATTCACCAATTGCCAACATTCATCCACGGAAAAAGCGCCACATACTTCTGTACCTACATATTTCCCAGCCTTCATCGCAGCTATGGCTTGTTCTGAATGCCAGCGCCATGGTGTAGCAATTATAACTGCGTCAATATTTTCTTCTGCCAACAAGTTCTTATAATCATAAGGACCATCTTTGAATACTTTAGGTTTTGGCTTACCATACTTATCAAATATCTTCAAAGTTGAAGCAATCATGCGATCATCTATATCAGCGAAAGCCACAACTTCACAATCTTTTCGTCCTAATAATAAATCAATATGACTCTGCCCACGATATCCAGAGCCAATAACTCCTATATTAATCTTTGATTTTGATATATTCGCTTTTATTTGATCAGCTTGCGTTGCATTTGCAGTTCCAGTTATAGCGACACCAGCACCAGCCAATGCAGATGATTGAAGGAATTTCCGTCTATTGATAGGCATGTATTATTATAATTTAGTAGTGGCAAAAAATATAAATTTAGGCTAAAGCTAAAAAATAGCAGACAAGTATCATAGAACCCAAATATTAAGATTAGAAAAAAATACAAAATGATAAAACTATCCGACTTTGACACTGATGCTCCAAAAGGAACAAACGAAAAAGAAATTCGTAAAAAAACGAAAGAAATCGCAAAAGAAATCGAAGATCTTCAGTCGATCATGTATGCACAGAAAAAACATTCCCTCTTGGTTGTTTTTCAAGGAATGGATAGTAGTGGTAAAGATGGAGCAACCAGAGAGACATTCAAATATTGTAGCCCAGCTGGTATTCGCACTAAAGGATACGGCAAACCTACTGATGAAGAGTTTGCTCATGACTTTCTGTGGAGAGTTCATCCTCATGCACCAAAAAAGGGAGAAGTAAGCGTTTTTATTAGATCGCATTATGAAGATGTCTTGATTCAGAGAGTACATAAGTGGATCGATGAAGAACATGTCACCAAAAGAATAAATGCCATTAATGCTTGGGAAGAATTGTTACAATTTGATAACAAAACCACTGTTTTGAAGTTTTACATGCATCTGTCTAAAGAGCGGCAGCATGAAAAACTGATGGAAAGAATAGAAACCCCTCGGAAAAATCACAAGCACCGAGACGGAGATTGGGAGCAAAGAAAACACTGGGATAGATACATGGAATGCTATGAAGATGTGATTAATAGATCTAGTGTACCTTGGATTATTGCTCCAGTAGATCAGAGATGGTATCGAAATTATTTCATAGCAAGTAAAGTCTTAGACGCATTGAAATCTATGGATCTTGAATATCCAAAAATTAAAACTGAAAGAGAAGAGTGGAAAAAGTACGTATAGATAAATGGCTTTGGAGTGTCCGGATTTTCAAGTCTAGGTCAATTTCTACCGATGCATGCAAAAGCAATAAAGTTAAAATAGGGGATAAAAATCTAAAACCATCCTACCTTGTAAGAGTTGGGGAGCGTGTTGATGTTTCCAAAGAAGGATTTAATTTAACTTTTGAGGTAGTAGCATTGATTAATAAAAGAGTATCCGCTACCCTAGCGCAACCTTGTTATAAAAATCTCACTTCTGAGGAAGAATTAAACAAATATAAACATTGGTTCATAGGAAAAAGCGCACCTGAGAGAAGAGAAAAAGGGGCTGGAAGACCTACCAAACGGGAACGAAGAGACATTGATGATTTCAAAGATGACTTCGTATTATGGGACGAAGATGAAGACTAAAATTTAAATCTTGAAATTGCATTGCATTATTAGCTAATAATATTTCACTCAGAACTTAACTTAATCATTAATTCATATATAAGAATCCTAAATATTTCATAGAATAAATTACTTTTGCATCTACAATTAAGAAACAGATATTTTAAAAGACAAATATGAATTTACACGAATATCAAGGAAAAGAACTTTTGGCTTCATACCTGTCTCTTATACACATCTGACGCTGCCGACGAAGA
>CAJXUU010000278.1 GCA_913061325.1 uncultured Saprospirales bacterium
AATATGGATATATCAAAATCAACTTTAAGAAGATGATATAGAATTGATAATCCTTTTTCAATTTCATTCAAGAATATTTTCTCAGAATCCTCAATTGATATAAGGTTTAGTTGGCGACGGTCCTCAGACAAGCGTACACTCAGATTCATTTCATGAAAAAGTGGAGCTTCCCAGTTCTCCCTTATGCTATGTAGTGTAATACGTTTATTCAGTAATGGAATTAGGAAAGTTGATTCTTCCCCTACACTACCTAAGTAAATTGCGTTTTTTAATTGGGTCTGTAGACTTTTTGCTCTTTCACGACCTTCTCTAGACTTCTTGATAAAAGTAGCAATGGTATTAGGCACAATTGAAGACTTCTCATCGGAAATATTAAAAAGTATACCTGTCTGACTTACGGATATGTACTTTTGATAATTGACAAACTCTTTAATGTACCCATGATCATTATTCGGACCTATAAAAGTTATACAGCCGAGCACAGTGAGAGATTCTCTTGTGAATAATTCTTGATTACTACTTCCAATCCTGAATCCCACACCAATAGCGCCATTTCTTTTGGGAAAGGTGGTAAATGTTAGAGGATACAATTTCTCTCCATCCCATTTGAACTCTGGATACCGAAAGGTCAAGCTTACACCATCTAACTCAATAATTCCATCAGGGTCATTATATTTTATAATTTTCCCTTTCATGAACCTTCGATTGAAGATTTTGTTTCCAACCTCCCCATTAAGCCATCCAATCCTTCCTTCAACAGTGTCAATATCGTATCTCTTTTCTTATTGTACTTACTATTTGAAATCCGTTTTAAAATCCGTTTACCTTCATCATTCGTAACATGAACATGTTCCATCTCATTTCTAATTTGATAAACTTGCCCAAATGAATGACCTATTTCACTATCGACTCCATCAATTGACTGTAATGTCCTGTATACATCAGATTCAAAACTCTGGCCTTTCTTTAGCTGAACAATTGGCTTACCCAAAGTCTCTTGTATGTAGTGAATGAGTATACCATCGAAACACAACAATGCTTCTTTCACCCATGCCTTTATCTTTCCTCCATTTATATACTCTGGTTTTATAGATACACGCATAGCATCTGTAGCATATCCACAGGCCGTCTGATAAGGACTATTTCCTAAGTATTCTTCTAAATTAAAAGTCATACTATTGAGATTGGCTATATCCTCCCATAGTGTATAAACAGCTGTCTTCTTAATTCGATTCCAATCAACAGCTCTTTCCTCTTTCAAATAATCACTATAGATTCCTTTATCAACAATGCCACTATTTTGATTGGCTACCTTTTTTCTTTGTTCTGAAAAACTCATATGCCATAGATTTCAAAGGATTCGTCAATAGTTATGTCTGTACTCTTATTGATTTGTAGAAAGGTGACAATCATTAGTCTTAAATACTCATTCTTTTCCTTAGCTAATAAATTCTTTACTGATCGAAGTAGTTGATCATCACTACAATGCCTAACTAGTAATTTGTAAAGCGTCACTTTCGGATAATCATTTTTTTCATCTTTAAGTAAGTTGAATAGACTCCTCATTTCCTTGTCTGTAAATTCTTGAGTCACTGACAATAAAAAGTATTCATAGTACCTATGCCATTCGTATAGGTTTTCTTTTTTAACACTGGCCAAAAGGTGTTTTTTGAGAATTTCATTGTTCTTATAATACCTCAGTGTTAGCCAGAAATTATTTGCTCTCCAAAAGAACTTGTCAAACAGATAAATCCATAATGGTAATAAATCATCCTTTGGCATAACAGTAGCGTTTAGCTCCCTGAGCGCAGTACCATACTGGACACTCAGCTTTATAAAGTCTCGATCTATTAAGCTGTCTTTAGCTAATGCATACCCTTTATCACTCTTTACCACCATTAATGGAAGATCTCGTTCGACTTCATTCATCTGTTCGATCCAGAACTCCCTAATTTCTTGTGGGTCTGTAAGCGTATGACTATCGGACGAACTTCCCTCATAATTATGATGATCTTTATCAACCAGCTTTTCAATTTCTTTTACTTGAGAAGTTATAGTTTCTTCATCTTCATCTTCGTAATTAAAATTCGCAACTACATTTTGTAATTCCTTCGCAGTTGCATCCTCTTCTGTTACAGCTTCAATACTTGTCTTTTTAGAATTAATAGATAATCCGTGTGACTTAAGATATTGATCGATTCTGACAAGCGCTTTTCTAAGATCATGTTCTTCATAGCCATAGATCTTCATATCATCCATATAACGGTAATACTTATAGCCTTCATCGATCATCTTCTTATCTAGTGTATGCAACAGACAGTTAGCTAAGAAGAAAGATGGCAATGGGCCTTGTGGTATTCCGACACCAGGTGTACATCCATCTTTTGTTCCACACCAAGTATTAAGCGCTTCTCCTAGAATGTCAAGTATCTCTGGCTCTACTCCAAAATCATCCATCAGTGTTTCCAACAGATTATAATGTGGTATAGAATCAAAGAAGCCTGTAATATCTGTTTCCAGTTTGAATGCGACCTTATCTTCTTTTACCGCTTTGACAACAGAATCCGCAAAACGTCCAAATAAGTCTTTCCAAAATTTAAAGAAGAATAAGCTGGCATCATTATCATCCAATATGCTTTCACCTTTACTCAGTTCATTTGATAGTACACTACCGAATACAAAAGCTTCATTTTCTTTAAGGCTAGGGTAAGCCCTTTCAGCTATCTTATTAGCAATCGCTTGATATACTATAGCATCTTGCGCCATAAGCAGTGCTTGGGTTCTCTGAGTACCGGATGACTTAGGCGCATAATATTGAAACGGCTTCGATGCCTGATAATTTCCCGCTATCAAAGTAGTATGTAAGGATGTAATATTCTCCTTTATATTCAACTGAAAAGCCTTGATTCCAATGGTGTCTTTTACAGCTCTATTGGGCCAGCGTTTTATCCTCTCAAAAGCAAGCAATAGTGCCTTCTCGTTGAAATACTGACTTAATACTTTATTCATAATTGGTTTTCTCGATATTCGTTATTTACTCTTCCTCATCATCTTCGGCATCAAGATCAAATTCCATATCTTCGGTCACTATCGAAGTCACATTAATAGTTGGCAATAAGAGGTTTTCTAACCACTTTGGTTTTTTTGCATGTAAAACTCCACGACTAGTCCCTACTGTAAGAACAATGAGATGCGTAAGTAACCCTTCTTCTAAAGTAAGCATATTCCCTTCCGTATGCTCCGTCCAGTAACTTTCATCTAGCTTAAAGTGGCATCCACACTCTATGACCAACACCATCTTTTCCTTTTGCTCAAATTGATATTTGGTATATACCCCAACGATATGCTGATTCCTGCTCAATCTGAATTTTACATCAAATTTGATATCAAAATCCATGTTGCCAGGTTCATGGTTAGATTCTAATGTGGCAAACTGATCCGTAGTAATGTCTATCAGTCCAAATTGTATGCCTTGCTTATTTTTCATATTAGGCACTTTGTTTGAGTCTCTGTAATGTTGATTTTGGCTTTCTAACCTTTTTAGTCATACTTGCTACATCATTATGATATATGCGGCTGGTAGTGGAATAATGAATATTAATCGGCACCATCTTCACCATGTACTTATACTGATTCTCAACAGGTTTAGATAGCGAGATCAGTGATATGCCTAAAGCCGCCTCTAGCTTCCTCATAGTACCTAAGGTTAGATTCTGTCTACCTTTTACTATTTTAGTTATTGCTTGAGGTTTTACACCAAGTCGTTGGGCTAGATCTCTTTGAGTAATTGATTGAGCTTTTAGGGCATCTAGCACCTTGAATGCGATTATGAAAGCATCTTCCTCCCATTCTTTGTTCTCTGCGGCTTTTTCTGCTCTTTGTCTCCACTCTGCATTAGGGTCTACAGGTATAGCTATTTCTTTTAGCTTCTTGAGTCTCTCTTCTTTGGTTAATGTCATTATATGATTGCTTAGCTTATTATATGAAGCCTATTTCAGTAAGGTATGCTTCCGCTTGTTTTAGTCGTTCGAGTTGAAGTTTTAGATATTCATCTTCTTCCATCGTTTTGGTGAGTTTGATTCCTCCACCTGTTATATAAAATTCGTTTTCATCCACTTTTATAGCATAGATACGAACCCAAGGTGCATCTGTCCTATCTCCTTTCGCTTTGGCTTGTATGAAGTTTCGAGATTTGACCCTATCGTCCAAGGGAGAAAAAAGACTTGATAAATTGGCACCACCTTTCTTCATTCCCTCTTTTGCTATTTCGAGCAGATCGGCCTCCATCCATCGTACTTCTTTGAGCGTCTTCACTGCAGCATCAATTGGTTGTCTATTGGCAAAAAAAGAAAGTTGTTCTTTTCTCTTTAGAAAGAATGGTCTGAGAAAGTCAATATTCGTCAACTCTCGAGTCAATATATCAAGGCAATGTGTATCTTCTCCTTCCCATTGAAAGGCATACAAAGCGTCATCAATAATAGTGTAAATTTTCAGATTATCCACAAAAGTACACTTTTAAGTTGATTATTGTAATGATTTAACGTCATCCTGTCTGTTTTTGTTCTATCCTATTACCCTAATGAAAATCTTTTTTTCATAAAATCTATCATCTTTTGATTCCTGAGTTTCAACCTTTCACTATCAAACTCAGATAATTTAGCCATTAATTGTGAGTTTAGTTGTATTCTCGATTCTTGATAGCCGTCTACCTTATCAGTTGGTGATATATTACTCACCTTGCTATTTAGTCCTCGTTCTAATATCGTTAGATTACCAAGTAACCTGATATTTTCACTGTATACTTCTATTCTATCAAAGCCGTAGTTGACTATATCATAATTAGGATTGGTGCTAAAAATGTGCTCTACTTGCAGATTCCTGTATACATCCAAGCTTAGCTCTTGGTCATTGAGTTTCTTGTTATATAAATAATAGACATATCGCACCATTGGGATCTTACTATCTATTCCTTCATTGAGATAGCTTTCAAATTGATAATCATTTAAAAAGTTAGTCACAAATTCTTTAATCCTCTCATTTATTTGTCGTTCGCTATACTCGTGTTCATTTACTTCAGAAGCATATAAATACATATTTGCTCGTGGGTTCGTATTTTTCAACTTATAGACACGTATTTCAGCCAGTTCTAGCTGTTTTAACGTACCATCTAGCTTACCTTGTTGATTTAAGCGTACTATCAATGGGAAAAGTGTAGCCGAAAATTCCATATACTGAAACAGAACAGCATATTCAGCACTAGAAGATATCTTATCAAATAAGTCACTATATGATTTTGAGAAGAGATAAAAATCCCTCACATATTGAATGATAAAATTATGGAGTCCCTTATCGTTGTTCTTTTCCAACTCACATCTTCGTTTGACCTGCTTGAAAATGTTGGCAGCACCGAGCTTATAATCCCAGTCACTAAATAGATGACGGCAAGAATAGTAGTGATGAGTAAAGAAAGTATTTTCAAAATCACCATCATCTAAGGTTCTAAAGATTTGCAGCTGTTCTTTTCTATACAATACGTTATCTAAGAGGTCAAATATTTTTCCAAAAGTTTCATTGATATTATCATTGAGCTCACAATTAAGATAAATGGTAGAGTACATCATCAGTGCACTCTTGGTTTTATCAAGATTACTTAATGGTAAACCTCGATCATTGATGACTGTAAACATTTTGACAGCTTGAGCTTGATCCTTAACATTGAAGATAAGAATCTCTATTTCTTTAGAAACATAATCTATCAGCTTTGCAATTTTTTCTTGTGGTAAACTTTCTACCAAGGAGATAAAGTCTCGTTTCGCCGCATAAAGCTGTTTTTGACTTCTGATCGTCACTTCTTCTATCTTGATAGTTTCAAAATGAAAAATAACTTGCTTCATAAATGCTTCATCACCACCTAGTGGAAGTAGTTTTGGTTTTGCTTCAGTGCCTACAAATAAATCTTCATAATCAGATTTTGCAGGACTTTCAATATGCTCAATCAGTACATTCAGAAGGATATATAGAGTTGTGATACGTTGTTGTCCATCAATCACATCATATGTGTCGTTGATCACATCTTGTGTGAACTCATCATTTTTCTGAAAGCATAGTGTACCTATAAAGTGACTCATATCTAGATTCTCTACTATATCATCCCATAGAGCTTTTCGTTGCTCAAATGACCAGCTATACTTCCGCTGATATGGAGGGATTACGAATCTATTTCCATGAAATAGTGTCTTTATAGTTTCAGTTCTACTCGGTTGAAATGACATATTAATTGATTTTTCATTGTTTTATACTTGGACACCTTCAGCGTCCTTTATCCTTATCCTTCTTGCAGTAGGCTCCGTCTACTGTTACCATACTTTAACTCCTTCAGAGTTACTATTCACTATCCAACCCTGAAAGGGTTGAATCAGGGTAACCTCAGGTGAAACCTGTGGAAAATCACTCATCCGCAAAGACCGAAGCGAAGTGTGCCCAAGCCACCCGATAATCCTCCACACGATCACACTTATCAAACGGAGCATAATACGTCCGCTCCTCACCAAAGTACAACTCACTCTTAGTAATCCTATACGTAATCTCTCCAGGAGCATCACACCGCATATTTTCGTAGCGGCTACAGTCGATGGTCTGATCAGGCTGCAGATCTCGGATATGATCCCACTCCTTACGATCCATACCTACACCGGTAAGACCTTTACTGCAAGTGAAGACAATATTCCCCTTAGTATCATACCAAGTATCATCTTCATTTTGCTGAAGGACAGGAAACTGTACATTGTAGATAAGGATCAGCTCATCTAGAGTAAGATTAAAAGCAATTGCCGTAATTACATCTATTTCTACTAATGCTTGACGCCGCTCATAGTAATTACGAAGTGGTATATCCCACGTCCAAACGCTTGACAGGCTGGCAAATGACTTTAGTCTAGTGTTTTCTTTACTCCAAGAATATGATTTAAATGAAGTTTGCCAGTTTTTACTCCAAAGTAATTCATAAGATTTAACTAGACAATTAAGCATCAGTGTTCTAGCACACAAATGAGAGTAGAATTTATCATTTATACCAATTAGCAAACCTTTTACATCACTTGGTTTAATATGTCCCCTTCCTTTTGTTTTAGTAAAAAAATCCATTAAAATGCTAGAAGAGGTCCCAGTTAATTCAATAAGGTTTTTATTGTCTTCAAATTGTATTGATCGCAGTGTGCCTAAATGAGTTGCTTTTGGGGGCAGTATAAATGGTTGCAGTGTTCTTTCACCGGCTATACTCAACATTTCGGCATAACCAATCTTGTAATCATTAATCCAATGAAGATCCTTATTGACTCCTGTAATTCTATTGCGGAACACAGTCAAATCTTCCGCAGGAGTATAGTTAGTTAGAGGTAAATATTCATCTGAAATACACCTTAAATCTATACAATCATAATCAGAATTTAATTTACTCACTTTCCTTGGATTTTTATAGAAAGGAGTTGAAACAAAAAAATGAGGACCACTATATACAAGTTCTAACTTTTCTAGTTCAGGTTGCTTTGTTCTTCGCTCAATTATTTTATCATCAACTGCAATTTTTTCATTCCATCCGTCAGTTGAGTAGTATTCCACATCTTTCACTCTTCCTTCAAAAACCGATAATTTCTTAAGAATATTAATTATTTGCACTGAATGAATTGATACAAGTTTAGCAACTTTCCAATCTTGACCGGCATCAAAAGTTTTCCTAAGGACTTCAAGTTCTGTCTCTTATACACATCTCCGAGCCCACGAGACAG